>NZ_JBFUGT010000048.1:0-40416 GCF_056402775.1 Rhodococcus sp. P3_B8 | reverse complement strand
GTGACGGAACACTGCGAAAGTCCATCCAGTGCCCGTGAGGAGTCCATCCCATGTGGAACGGGAGCTCGATGCGACAGATCGGCCCAGTGCTGATGTCATCCGTATCAAAGATCTGGAACTCGCCGAGGTGCTCCTTGAACTTGGACACAGGAACGATGAGGTAACCATCGCCTTCGGGGGCGTCTACAGTCCGAGGGACAAACGCCGGCTCGAACGGGGACTCGTGGCGATTTGCGGTCAACTTCACTCGCTTGTCCGACCCACTGCGCATGTTGCGTCGAATTAGCGTGTCCATCCGCATCGCGCCTGGCCTGCTATCGCTGGGCGAGCCTCCCACGAGAACACCCCAGTCGTAGGGTCGGCCGAAGTGCCGTTCATCGATCTTCGGGAGCTCGCACATGACATCGTCGAGCACCTCACTCGTGACTGTTCGTGTCTTGAGGTTGATCGTCCATCTGCCAAGCACACTCGGCGCAACCTGGAAGAACGGAATGAAAGGGTCACCTGGTGCTGACATCTCGTCGGTTTGGAACGGCGGACGCCCGAACAACGGTGCGTCGAGCTGGATCGTGTCACCGATCTCGTTAGCCGACAGCATGTGCATCATGTACTGCGGCGGCAAGTCGGCAGTGATCCAGATGATCTCCGAGTTGATGTCGAAGCGGTTGATCAGCGCCAGCATGATCGGCTTGGCGACTTCCCATCCGTACCCACCAAGGCCCTTATTCGCCTTTTCGCTCGAGAGCGTGAACGGTTGGAACGGCAGAATGAAGTAGTTCTCGGACAACCACGCGTCGTGGGCGACGGTGTTGTACGGGGCATCGAGGATAGGACGCGACTGGACATCGCCGTTGGGCTTGATCCAGTGAAGGGTGACGAACGGGCGCACGTCGCTGTAACCCCACGCATACAGCATCCCCGTGTCCGCATCCCACTTCGGGTGCGGCGCCATATTGCCGTCATTCTCGTCGATGGGCTCACGGATACCCCGTGAGAGGTCCTTGCCCCAGGAGGGGAAACCCTTGGTCTCGAGCGTTATTGGATCGATGCGAAGCGGAGCCCCGGCCTGCTCACCAACCGCGAAGATGTCGCCAGCGAAGGGGAAAGCATTCACCAGCGCCGTGTTGTGAGAAAGCAGACGCGTCTGCTCATTGCGGATGATGTCACCGAGACCCATCGCACGCCAGTCTTGGCTGATCGCGCAGTCCTCCCACTCGAAGAGGGCTTCTCCGGCCTTCTCCTCGGCCAGGAACTTGGGCGTCCTTACCCACCGGTTGCGGAAGGACGCCTTTCCGTTCTCGAGAACCAAGCCCTGAACCATGCCATCAGTGGTAAAGACACTCTCGACCCCCTGACGCGCAGGGCGTCGAACGGTCGGGCCGTTATGGTACAGCCCACCGTAGATGTCCTTGGGGATCTGACCCTCAATGACTCGACATTCCGGAACCGTGGCCTCGAAGGCCATGGGCCAGAACACTCCCCTTTGCTGCATGCTCATCGCTCCTCAGTCTTGAATCTACTTTTTTGAATCTTGATTTAATTATGCTCTTGGCTAGGATCACGTGTCAACACGACGAGTTCAGAATGAGCGCAGCATGACCTCCGACATATCGGCCGCTCAGGGCATTTCGCGCTTTTAGGGTGGCCACCGCAAGCTAGTCGTTAGCGAGCAATTCAGCGCCATCATCGATCGCGCCTCGCCGAACGGCTCTGTCGGCGGTGAGGGGCGAGTACTTCAGCCTCTGGATGCTGCCAAGACGGTCCAAGACACCGGAGTCGGCGGGCTACGGTCGGCACAGCCCGCCATATCTGATCGTCAGGTGGCTGCAGGAGCGCCATGCCGGCGGATTCCTCTCAGCGATGGGCCGCTGGAGAAGAGGCTTTGAGGTCCGTCATCGGCTTTGCCATTTAAATTCGAGTCTCCGGCCCCCGTGCAATCGGATCAACGAGGAGTAGGAGGAGCCCTTCCTCTTGAACGGCGAGGCATCGGACCCGAGCTGGCTGCTTTCACTTCTCACATAACCTCATGCCAGACGGCGGATAGTCAGACCAAGCATCGGGTACCGCTCGAATGCACGTATTGCACTCCGAAGACCTGCCGGGGCAGCACCCGTCGGGGTGGCGCCTCAAATCGCAGCCCGCCTATCCGCGAAGTCCTCGCGGAACGGCTCATGCTTACAGAGACGGGCAAGGTTGGCGGCCGGCTTCGAATCAGGAGCGAACGACTAACGCCCCTTGACCGCTGATCCGCCCACCGCGAGTCGTGCCATCCGCTCCCCGAGAACCCGCCGCGACTCGCTCGTCCGCGCCCAGCGACTCGAGCATGTCGGGATTCTGCGCGTTTAGGATATCCTGGCGGTTGAAGGTGATACGACAGCTGCCGTCCGTCTGGTCAACCAGCAGTGAGCCGGATGTCAACGTCGCCATAAAGCACCTCCGTTGTCAGGACGGTGGCACCTAGGGATTGTGCACGCTGAATGACGAGGCGATGTCACGCCCGATGATCTCTTTCATGATCTCGGTCGTACCGCCGTAAATCGTCTGCACGCGCGAGTCGATGAAGGCACGGGCAACGGGATACTCGATCATGTACCCATAGCCGCCATGCAGCTGGACGCATCGGTCAACGATCCGTTTCTGGAGCTCAGTGGTCCACCACTTACCCTTCGCCGCATCCGTGGCCGTCAGGGTCCCAGCGTTCTGGCGGACGGCGAGGCTGTCGACATAGGTTTCCGCGATGTCCAGTTCGGTCGCCATTTCGGCCAGCGCGAACCGTGTGTTCTGGAACTCACCGATCGGCTGACCGAATGCCTTTCGCTCGAAACAGTACGCAGCGGTCAGGTCGAAGATGGCGCGAGCATCCGCAACCGCGCCAAGTGTCGTGCTCAGCCTCTCGCGTGGGAGGTGCCTCTTGAGCTGTGACAACCCGGTCCCGTACGTGCCGAGCAGGTTCCCCAGTGGTAGACGCACATCGTTGAAAAAGAGCTCGCCGGTGTCCTGYGAGTGCAGACCCACCTTCTGCAATGGCCGCCCGCGCTCGAATCCAGGCATGCCGTCCTCGACCACGAACAAGCTGAAGCCCAGAGAACCATCGTCTTTCACCGTGCGCGCCGCAACGATGACGATTCCGGCAATCGTGCCGTTCGTAATAAATGTTTTGCGACCTGATAAGACCCACTCGTCACCGTCTCGGCGCGCCATCGTTGACATCCCCCGCAAATCGCTGCCCGCTTCCGGTTCGGTCATAGCGACGGCTCCGACAATCTCGCCCGCCGCAAGACCAGGCATCCAGCGATCGAGCTGCTCGTCCGTACCGAGGTCCAGCAGGTAGACCAGAACCATGTCGTCCTGGTTCGCCAGGCCGATCGAGAAGGTGGTCGCTCTCGCCAGCGCCATCTCCTCGCTGACCACCATCCGGAAGCGCACATCGGTCTCGCCCGGTCCCCCGAACTTCTCCGGGATCCCCAGTCCGTAGATTCCAGCGTTGATCGCGGCGGTGAAGGCTGACAGGTCGATTCCACCCTCCTCCTCCCAACGGGCGTAGTGAGGCGTGACCTCCCGTTTGATGAAAGTCCTTACCGTGTCGCGGTACTGCTCGTGCACGTCCTCGTAGATCGCGCTGCTCATGAGACCGGAGCCATCTGGGGGGCGCCCGCAGAACGCTGTGACACGCTGACGCCAGGAAGGATCAACGCGGCGATCGCGTTCCTCAACACTGGCGGGCTGCCGCCGGCCACAATTGTTGCCACGACGTCTCGATGGATGCGCTCGATGGCGTAATTCGTGGTCGCCCCGTAGCCGCCATGGAGCTCCAGCGCCTTCAGCGTGATCTGCGAGGCCACTCGCGCGCCGTAGAGCTTGGCGGCCGTTGTCTCCAACGCCCGCGGGTAGTTACCGTCGATTGCCGAGGCCGCGGCATTTCGCGCCATCAGCCGCAGCGCCTCGAGGTCCGTCCACATGTCGACCAGGGCGTGGTAGACGGCCTGGAACTCGGCCAATGGCCGTCCAAAGGCGACTCGTTCGCGGACGAACCTCTCCGCTTCGTCGTATGCGGCGCCAGCCATGCCGAGGTTGAACGCACAGTTGTGCAATCGCTCCATGTTGAAGGCAGTCATCAGGTCACCGAAGCTGCCCGGCCCCCGAATGATGTTCTCGACAGGAATCACGACGTTCTCCAGCGTCAGGTCCCCGTGAGGGATACCTCGGCACCCAAGGAATTCGGGGCCAGCCTCGATCGTCACACCAGGCATGCCTTCTTCGACGATGACCGCGCCGATTCCTCGGTGCCCCGGAATGTCATCGAACCGAACGAACACGGCATAGAGCTGGTTTACCGTTGCTCCGGTCACAAAGTTTTTCTTGCCGTTGAGGACCCAATCGTCGCCTCTTCGCTCTGCAGTGGTGACGAGGGAGGTCAAGTCCGACCCAAAATCCGGCTCGGTGAGCGCAATGGCGCACTGCCTTGCTCCGGTGACGAGGTCCGGAAGAAACTTGTCCCGGGTCGTCTGCGACTCGGCCATCATCACCATGCACGGTCCCGGTCCGGCTGTGGCGAACAGCGGCTCGCCGATCGCCCAGAACTGCGAGTTCCTGAACATCGCCTCGACGGTGATCAGATAGTCCATCGCGGTCAGTCCCTGGCCGCCGTACTCGGTAGGCATCGTCAGGCCAAGGAGCCCGTGCGCCCTGACATGCTCCACGACCTCGGAGTACGGCACCTTGTTCGACCGATCCCATTCCGCCGACCTGCCACGAAGGGCGGCTCCAGCGGCCTTCGCACGCTCCTGCAGTTCCAGCTGTTGCGCACTGAGGGTGAAATCCACAGCATTCTCCCGTCCTCATACGCTCGACACGAGCGCATGCTTTTGAAACTTGATTCAAAACTGTATACTACATGAAGAACGGAGGCGCGTCACGGCCTCGAACCCCTCATCGATTCCGAAACGTGTCGAAGAATGACGGTGCGTCGCATAGTGTTCGAGAAGAAGCCGTGAAGACTCCCGCGCGATGGTGACGCCATTCCTGAGTCTTTCGCGTCCTGAGTCTTTCGCGATCGTAGTTGCGACGCGGCAGACGCCCTCGCGTCGACCTTCTGCGGGGTGCCCCGGATGCGGATTGACCACCACGGGTCGCTGCGTGCAGGTCGACGTGCCGACTCAAAGTTCGGCAAGTCCCACCGACCGCTGCTGTATCGGTCGCCCGTCTCGGCGTTGCCGACGCTCGCGTGAAATCGAAAATACCGAAGTGGTGGGCACGTCCCGTCCGCCGCGGCCAGCGGTCCAGATCCCGATCACCACTTCGGCGAGCTGTTTCCCGATCAGCGCATGCAACCGCGCGATCCCGTCCACTCCTTCCGGAAGCCGGCCTTGCTCAGCCTCCGTCCGGCCGGGCCCATCAGCTCGAGATCATGATGATCCTGAGTTCAAACGTCTCCTACAAACAGCAACATCAGCGGCGCGTCTCGCTGCGTCATGTTCGCCACTCCCTGCCGTCAGCGTGCGGAAGAACTGTCAGCAATCTATGTGGCAGTGCTTCAGTGACACTGACATTCCATCAGCGATTCCGTTCTGCCCGGCGGACCGGCAGGGCACGATCATTTTCCAGGACTCCAAGTCCAACAGGAAGAGCACTCACCTACCCGCCGCTACCGGTCACGAGTCTGCCGCATGGCCAGACCCGCTAGCACTCGATAGGGACTCGGGAGGCGGGGTTGGGCGCGCGGCTACTCGCCAAAGGCGACCAACGAAGGCTTGGACCGATGACGAAGAAGCGGATCCGGGATGCGGGCCGAGGTGACACTCACGACGAGACCCGAGCCGACGTGGTGCGGATCCCCCCGCCAGACGAGCCTCAGCCGAGGTTATCGAGGAATTCGACCACATGGGTGGCGAAGACATCGTTGTCGTCACCCGCGATCATGTGGCCGGCGTCTGCCGACTCGACCTGGGCCTGAGGGATGAGCGCCTTCATCTCCTGCACGCCTGCTTCGCTGACGACGTCTGAGTGCTTCCCGCGGACCAGCAGGGTCGGGACGGTGATTGCTCCCGCCGCCTGTGCAAGGCGCTCGACGTGAGCAACGCTCATTCCTTCGTCGGACTGGGTGAGAAACTGAGGATCCCAGTGCCAGTACCAACGGTCGTTCGCATGCAGACGGACATTCTTCCTGAGCCCATCCAGTGATGCGGGTCGAGGACGATGCGGGTTGTAGCCATGGATCGCGTCGGAGACTTCTTGCAGGTCGGCGAAGCCATCAGGCGAGGCCTCCATGAAGTCACGAATGCGCGCCGCGCCTGACTCTTCCACTCGCGGCGTGATATCGACGAGAACGAGTGCCCGCGCGAATCCCGGAGCCTCACCTGCTGTCAGCATGGCCACGATGCCGCCCATTGATGCGCCCACCACGACCGGGTCTCCGCCTACGAGCGCACATGCGCGACTGAGGTCGCTCACCATCGCATCGAACCGGTAGTCTCCGGTCGGATCCCAGTCACTGTCGCCGTGACCACGAGCGTCGTATGCGAGGACTTTCCAGCCCGCCCGAGCGAACAGCGCGCTGCTGACCCTCCAGGAATGGCGAGTCTGTCCGCCGCCGTGAAGCATGACTATCGAGCCGCGAGGTGGCACCACATGGTCAGGAAGCCACAAGTCGCCGACTAACGCAATGCCGTCATTCACCTCGAACTTGACGATCTCGTGCGACACGCCGTTCCTCTCGTCGGCAAGGAGAAGCCTCCTCGCGCGTGTTGTCTGATCTAGGCGCATTCGATGACAGGTGCCATTCCGTGGCCGCCACCATGTCTGCGGGCGGTGAGGCCGTGCGGCATTCTTCGCCAGCAGATCTCGGGATGTGGGTACATACAGCGGCGATATTCTTGGCGGAACCGGCCTTCTGTCAATCGTGCTCCCAGCGCCCGTCACTTCTGCTCGTTCGCGGGCCGTCGTAGCCCCCGCCGGATTGTCGACTGACTTGACGAACCCGTTCATCGACCTGTCTTAATATAGATTAAGTCATGCTTTGGCGTACCGGGCGCCGGATCCGCGCCTATGAGCAGAACACATTGCCTTCTTGGGCTCTACCGTCCCATCAATCACTTCCCGCACGTCGAGCAGTCGAATCCTGCGGCGGACGTCGCTGTCCGGGGCGGGCTAGCGAAGTCAAGCGTTACCCGAACGGACTGTTCGGTCTAACTCAGCTCGAGTTCACGCCTATCAAACTCTCCGGCCGCAGTGCGTGGTATGTCGTTGACGAAGTCAACCCTCTGAGGTGCCTTCTCGTGCGCAACTCGGTCGCGGGCGTAGTCGATGATATCGGCAGCTAGGTCGGAACATTCGCGGACTTCCGGCTTGACCCTCACGACTGCTTTGAACTGCTGTCCCCGCTTCAGATCGTCGACGCTGATCACAACAACGTCGTAGATTGCCGGGTGCATCATCAAGACGTCTTCGACCTCCTCCGGGCAGCGGTCGACTCTGCTGAAGGTGGTCATGTTGCTGTGCGATCGGCCAGGAACAAATAGCCATCCGCATCAAGAAATCCGTGGTCACCCACTGCGGTCCAGGTGGGATGGTCGGGATGTCGAGCAGCAGCAGTTTTCTCCGGGTCCTTGTGATACTCGAACGGCTGGTCTTCACGTTCGAAATAGACGGTGCCAACCTCGCCGGCGGGTAGCTCTGTCCCCTCGTCGTCACAGATATGCAGTGTTCCGAGCACACTGCGACCTACCGAACAGGGTTTCGTGAGCCATTCGTCCGACGAGATGGTGGTAAATCCGTTTC
Organism: Rhodococcus sp. P3_B8; assembly: GCF_056402775.1. Taxonomy (NCBI): domain Bacteria; kingdom Bacillati; phylum Actinomycetota; class Actinomycetes; order Mycobacteriales; family Nocardiaceae; genus Rhodococcus; species Rhodococcus sp. P3_B8. Next base: position 32,640 of record NZ_JBFUGT010000048.1, on the reverse strand, counting down.
CCTCGGTGGGCGAGTAGTACTCGTTCAAAATCATTCCTACCCAGTCGATCATGGACTTCTTGACGGAGGGAGGACATGGTGCTGCAGCGTGCACGACACTGCGCAGACTGGATAGGTCGTATTTCGCGCGAACGGCTTCGGGCAGCTGCAGCATACGCACGAACATAGTCGGCACCATCTGGGCGACGGTAACGAAATGCTGCTCGATGACCCGCAAAGCCTCCTCCGCGTCGAATTTCTCCATCACTACCACGGTGCCCCCATACGCGTGAACAGCACCGCACCAACGAAGAGGTGCAGCGTGATAGATCGGGGCCGGCGAGAGATACACATCTGAAAAGGTCAATTCATATGCAGAGCCGATGGCGCTCGTGGTGGGATCACCCGGCTGATCGACCTCGATCTGCAGCAGCGGCGATTTCATCCCCATTGGGCGGCCCGTAGTTCCAGAGGAGTAGAGCAGGTCGGAGCCGCGGGGACACTGGACAAGCGGCACACCTATGTTCGCACGCATGTCCTCGTAGGACCGATACCCCTCGATCTGACCGCCGAAACAGAAGCGGTCCGCGATCTGCAGGGTGAGCGGAACCAACGCTTCGGCAAGTGCCCGGACACCCGCCGAAACGACGAGAACCTTCGAATCACTGTCGTGAATGATGAAGGCAGCGTCGACGGGTGAGAGATTGCGATCGACCGGTGTCACGTACAGACCGGAGCGCAGGGCAGCCCAATATAATTCGAAGCACTCCGGCGCGTTGTCCGACACAAAAGCGAACGCGTCGCCCTTACGAAGCCCCAGGTCGTGGAGAACCCGCGCGAACCTCGCCGAGTTCTCGTTGAGTTCTCGATAGGTCAGAGTGCGTCCCGACTCGCTCATGACTACAGCTGGCCGGTCAGGCGATGTCACAGCATGCACACCGGGAAACATGTCGCTACCTCTCGAGTCGTTATCGACGGTGGGACGGTGGGTGACGATCAGCCAGAGAGGCTTCTGCGGCCGTCTCGCAACGCAGGGTTCCGTCGGAGATCATCTGGCGAACTTCGAGGGCGCGAACCTTGCCCGAAGCAGTGGTGGGCAGCGTGTCGGTGAAGTACCACCGCTGTGGCACCTTGTACTCCGCCAGATGCGTCGCACAGTGCCGTTCCAGATCCTCTCGAAGTGCGTGATGGTCGGTGGCCGCGTTGCACACCACCACTCCTGCGACGATCTCACCGAGCCGCTGATCAGGTATTCCGACAACGACCACCTGAGCGACAGCGGGGTGACCGCTCAAGCAGTCGGACACTTCGTTCGGAGAGATGTTCTCCCCTCCCCGGATGATCAACTCTTTGAGCCGGCCGGTGAGCGTGATCATCCCACGCTCATCCATCGATCCGAGGTCGCCGGTGTGGAGCCATCCGTCGAGGTCTACGGTGCGGGCAGTGGCCTCAGGGTCTCGAAAGTACCCCAGCATCTGCTGGTAACCACGCGCGCATATTTCTCCGGGGACGTCGACCTCTTGCGTATGCCCCGTGACCGGATCGGCGATGCGGCATTCGACCTGCGGAAGCGGGCGGCCGACTGTTGTGGTGATGCCCCTCGCGCTGTCGTCGCGTCGCGTCGCGGTCAATGGGGCCGATAGCTCCGTTTGACCATAGACGTTGAGCACCGTGCCACCGAACAATTCCCTAGCCTTCTCGATCATCGAGGAGGGTACGCTTGCGGCGCCGACCAGGATGGTGGGAATGGTTTGGGGTGCACTATGACCCGCCTCCGCCGTCTGCAGGAGACCATGCAACATCGCGGGTACCAAGAGAATCGTCGAGACCCTCTCACGTTCGACGGTCGCCAGTACCTCCGTCGGATTCCAGCGGTCCACGATGACGAGGGTGCCGCCGACCGCGAGCGCTCCGAGGGTCGAGGTTACGCATCCGGCGGTGTGAAACTGCGGAAAAGGCGAGAGGATGACCGAGCCGGGTTCGACGCCAGCGGTCAGCAGCGTGATGCGTGCAACGTTGACCATGGACCGGTGTGCGAGGAGAACGCCCTTTTGCTTCCCCGTGGTGCCCGAGGTGTATTGCAGCATGGCGGCAGTGTGGGGATCAACGGACGGCCACTCGAACGCGGGATCGAGCGATTCCGTTGCCCAACGGGCGACGGTATCCAGGGAGTGAGCTGCTCGCACAAGTGGGCAATCGGGCAATATCGCCTCGATGACGGCGCCTAAGTCACGGTCACGGTAGGACGTCGTGAAGAGAAGCATCGTCGCTTCGGAGTTTGCAAGTGTGTATCGCAGCTCGTCGATTCCCGCTTGCGGGTTGAGGGCAACCAGGACCCGGCCGGTCATCGCGGCCGCGTACTCGATGAGCGGCCATTCGACGACATTGGCCACGAGCAGCGCGACATGTTCCCCAGGACGGGTGTGTTCGAGGAGAGCAGCGGCGATCGCCCGCGCCTTTTCGAGGATCTGGTGATATGTCAGGCGCTGATTCTCTCCGCGATGATCGTTACCGATCAGAGCCAGACGGTCCCCGAACTGGCCTGCCTGTGCTGTCAGCAGGGTGGCCGAGGTGTGGTCGAGCAAATCGATGCTCTCGTCTCGAGTCCAGTGTGCCTGCCGAAGCGGCGTGCCGATCCCTGCGGACATTATGTCTTCCATTCTCCCAAAGGCACCCGCTGCCCGGTCGGTCGTGAGCGGATGGTGTGAGACTCGTCCGACCAGGTGCCGGTTATCGCGATTTTCAGCTGCTGACGAATTACGCTGGCGGATTCGTAATGTCGTTCCGGACGTCGGTTCGCGGCCATCCCACTCCCCGATGTCTGCCATCCGCCGTCGATGACGAGATTTTGACCGGTGACGTACGACGACTCGTCCGACGCGAGGTACACCGCTCCTGCGGCGATGTCGTCGCCTGTTCCGAAGCGCTTGACAAGCATGTGATCGAGGCGCCTGGTGTCCGAGGTTCGACCGCCTGATGACAGATTTGGAGCTCCGACCTTCCTACATCAGCCGTCCGCCGCCGACCTCGAGGACTGCACCCGTCATGAAGCTCGACAGATCCGAGGCCAGGAACAGTGCCGTACCCGCGACCTCATGCGGTTCCCCCGCGCGCTTCATCGGAATCGTCGATTCCAGGTTCGCGAACGCTTCGGCAGACATCGCTGCGGTCATGGGTGTGCGGATGAGTCCGGGCGCGATCGCATTGACACGAACAGCCCTGCTCGCGAGTTCCTTCGCGGATGCTTTCGTCATGCCCACGATGCCGGCCTTTGCCGCGCTGTAGTTGGTCTGGCCGAAGTTACCGCCCTTACCCGACAGGGAAGACATATTGATGATCGAGCCGCGCCCCTGCTCGCGCATGATCGCGCCGGCGGTCTTCACACCGAGCCAGGTGCCGGTCATGTGGACGTTGACGACCAGTTCGAAGTCGCTGAGCGACATTTTCGCCATCCGGTTGTCGCGGGTGATACCGGCATTGTTGACCCAGATGTCGAGTGATCCGAACTGTGACACAGCGCTGTCGGCTACCCGTGAAACCGCGTCTTCGTCGGTCACATTGCATGCAAGAGCCACCACATCCCCGCCACCAAGCGATTCCGCGGCGATCTCGGCCTTGGCCTGGTCGAGATCGGCGATGATGACCTTCGCGCCGTGCTTGGACAACGCCGCGGCGATCTCGTAACCGATTCCCTGAGCGGCTCCGGTGACGACGGCCACCTTTCCTGCTACCAAGCCCGGCTCTGTGACAAGCAATTCCGGAGCCAATGCAATTTCAGACATTCGTCAAACCCTCTTCTCATAGCATGCTCGGCCGATGATCAGCTTCTGCACTTCATGGTTGCTTCGTAGATGCGTTACATATGGGGATCGCGATGGAACCGCTCGGTCGGGGGGCGTTCCGCATCTGCCCGAGGGCCTTTACACCTCCGGTCCGCGATGCCGTGGTTTCGTCCCGAACAGAGACCGGAGGACTAAGTGGCCGAATTCCACTGCGAGCTGTACGTCTTCTCGCATTTTCAACCCATGCCCGCCGTACTCCTCGGGAAGGGCACACCCGAACAGAGGCACCGCAATGGATGTACTCGGCGATAGCGTCGGCCTCGTCGCGGCGAAGTCCTCTGCTTGCGTATGAATACGATTACTGCCGTGACTATCTGGACGAAGCCGTCTTGGTCGATGACTCGAGTTCTTATCTGTATCGAGTCGTGCTGGGAGGTATACGCTCAATGCCTTCGTAGGCGGGTTCGGGACGCCAGGGGAACCATTCCGGAAGGTCGGAGCCCGGGTTGAGGGTCCACACCGGGGTACGCTTGTCCAGGAACGCCTTGACTCCCTCTGCGGCGTCCGGGCCCGATCCGGTGTACGCGATCGCCGCGGACTCGATCTCATGCGCGACCATCGGGTGGTCGGCGCCCATCATCTGCCACAGCAGTTGGCGCGTCAGCGCGACGGATACCGGGGCGGCGCTTCGTGCGATTTCCTGCGCAATCTCGGTGGCGACGGCGAGGACTTCTTCGGCGGGATGGAGGCTGCGCACCAGCCCGGCTTCAAGAGCTTCCTTGGCCCGGAACACTCGCCCGGTCATCGCCCAGTCCAGGGCACGGTTCGGTCCGACGACGCGCGGGAGGAACCAGCTTGCCGCGCCGTCAGGAACGATGCCACGAGCTGTGAACGGGAACCCAATCTTCGCCGAGTCCGCGGCGACCCGGATGTCCATTGGAAGAGTCAGTGACGCACCGAATCCCACGGCCGGCCCGTTGATCGCAGCGATGACGGGCTTGAGGGAGCGGAAAATGCGCAGGGTTACTCGCCCACCGGTATCACGGGGCGGACCTGATTCGCCGTTTGTCCGGTTGAACGAGTCCCCCCCGGAGGAGAGGTCCGCCCCAGCGCAGAACGCGCGCCCGGATCCTGTCACCACGACGGCGCGCACCGAGTCGTCGGCGTCGGCAGCGTCGAAGGCGTCGATGAGTGCGTCGCACATGGCGGTGGTCACTGCGTTGAGGTTCTCGGGGCGATTGAGTGTCACGAATGCGACGTTGTCGGAGACCTCGTAGAGGATGTCGGGCACGGTCTGTGGTCCTTTTCCGGCTTGTTCAGTGGTTGAGGAGTTCGAGGATCGTGGCGTTGGCCATGCCGCCACCCTCGCACATCGTTTGGAGCCCGTATCGGATTCCGTTCGCCTTCATGTGGTGGACGAGCGTGGTCATCAAGCGGCCACCAGAGGCGCCGAGCGGATGGCCCAGGGCGATGGCGCCACCATTCGGGTTCAGACGGGTCGGGTCGGCACCGGTCTCGGCCAGCCAGGCCATCGATACGCTCGCGAACGCCTCGTTGACCTCGAATGCACCGATGTCGGCGATGCCCAGCCCGGCCTTACCGAGGACCTTCTCCGTCGCCGGAATCGGACCGGTCAGCATGAGCACTGGGTCGACACCGGCCAGCGCGAAGCTGTGCAGTCGTGCGAGCGGCTTCCATCCCAGCTGACGTGCACGTTCGCTGGTCGTGATGAGCAGTGCGGAAGCGCCGTCGGAGATCTGCGAGGAGTTCGCGGCCGTGATGACTCCGTCCTCGGAGAATGCCGGCTTGAGCTTGGCCAACGACTCGAGCGAGCCGCCGCGCCGCACACCCTCATCGGTGTCGACGACCGATGACGTTCCGTCCTCACCCGTCACCTCGATGGGAGCGATTTCGTTCTTGAAACGGCCTGCATCGATCGCCTCGGCGGTCTTGGCGTGCGACTCGAGTGCATGCTGGTCGAGATCGGTGCGGCTGAAACCCCAGCGGCGGGCGATGGTCTCCGCGCTCACTCCCTGGTTGAACTCGATTCCGTCGTAGCGAGCAAGAGCTTTGGGTCCGTACGGTTCCCCGAACCCTGCCCGCCGCGGTGAACCCATCGGCACGCGACTCATCAGCTCGACACCGCCGGCGACCGCGATGTCGTACTGACCCGACATGACACCCGCGGCGGCGAAGTGGACTGCCTGCTGCGACGAACCACACTGACGGTCGATGGTCACCGCGGGGATGTCCTCCGGCCAGCCGGCTCCGAGCACGGCGAAGCGGCCCAGGTTTCCACTCTGTTCACCTACCTGCGACACGCAGCCCCAGATCACGTCCTCGACCAGGGTGGGATCGAGGTCGTTGCGGGCCGCGAGTGCCTCGAGCACCATGGCGGACAGGTCAACCGGGTGGACGCCGGCCAAGGCGCCGTTGCGCTTCCCTACGGGGCTTCGTACTGCATCGACAATGACGGCGTCTCTCATTGGACTACCTTTCTCGGCTTCTGACTACGGTCGCGACGGCACCCTCTGGCCGTCGTGGGGGGTCGATCGATTTGTGGGTCTTCAGGATCCGGTCCACTTCGGCGTCCGCTTCTCCGCGAACGCCCGGGCACCTTCTTGTGCGTCGGAGGACGCGAAGACAGGACCGGTGATGTCTCGTTGGCGATCGAACTGCTCGGTGGTGGACCAGTCACGCGCCTGCGCGACCACTTGCTTGGTGGCGCGCACGGCGAGCGGACCGTTGGCCACGATCCGTCCGGCCAACTCGAATGCCCCGGCCAGCGCCTCGCCCGGTTCGGTTACCCGATTGATCAGTCCGAGTTCGAGAGCGCGGTCGGCGGTGAGGTGCTCACCGGTCAAGGCGTACTCGAGTGCGACTCGTTCGGGGATCAGCCTGGGCAACCGGAGCAGTCCCCCGGCGGCGGCAACCAGACCCCGTTTGGTTTCTGGCAGGCCGAAGACAGCGGCCGATGAGGCCACGACCAGATCGCAGGCAAGTGTGATTTCGAAGCCGCCTGCCAGGGCATAGCCCTCGACTGCGGCGATCAGGGGCTTCTGTGGTGGGTTCTCGACGAAACCTGCGAAGCCGCCCTGGGGTGTGGCCGGGCGGATTCCTTGTACGAACGCCTTGAGGTCCATTCCTGCGCTGAAAGTGCCGCCGGCTCCGGTAATGATGCCGACGACCAGATCGTCCCGCCGGTCCAGTTCCGCGAGCGCCGACTCGATTCGCTCTGCGACTTCCAGATCTACCGCGTTCCGTGCGCTGGGCCGATTGATGGCAATCACCAGTGCGCCATCTGTGACTTCGGTGAGCACGACTGGGGCATGCGTCTTTGGCTCAACTGCTGTCATCGCGATCCTCCTGTGGCAGTGCGATTCATAAGCCCAGCGACTTGCTGATGATCGTTTTCATGATTTCGCTGGTTCCGCCGTAGATTCGGGTCACCCGTGCGTCGGCGTAGAGACGGGCGATGGGATATTCGAGCATGTATCCGTATCCGCCGAACAGTTGCAGGCACTTGTCGACCACTCTGCCCTGTAACTCTGTGCAGAAGAGTTTGACCTTGGCCGCGTCGACGGCGCTCAGTTCGCCTTGGTCGTGGTCGTCGAGCGCCCTGTCGACGAGCATCTGCCCCGCCTCTATCTCCGTCGCGCATTCGGCGAGAATGAATTTCGTGTTCTGCATGCTCGACAGCGGCCTGCCGAAGACGTTGCGGTCCTTGACGTAGGTGGTGGTTTCGTTTAAGGCGGCGACTGCGGCAGCCTGTGATCCCACTGCGATCGACAGCCGTTCCTGGGCGAGATTGTGGCCGAGGTAGTCGAACGCACGACCTTCTTCGCCCAACAGGTTCGCAGCCGGCACCCGCACGTTGTCGAAGTACAGTTCGACGGTGTCCTGCGCCTTCATCCCCAGCTTGGACAGGGTGCGGACCACACCGAATCCGGGGCTCGAGGTTTCTACGACGAGGATGCTCAGGCCCGCGCGCCGGTTGTCCAGGTCGACCGGTGCCGTCCGTGCGACGACGAGCATCAAGTCTGCGTTGACGCCACCGGTGATGAAGGTTTTCGACCCGTTCAGCACGTAGGTGTCGCCATCGCGGGTGGCGGTACTGCTGATGCCTGCGAGGTCCGATCCGGTCCCCGGTTCGGTCATTGCGATTGCGGAGATCAGGTCGCCGCTGGCGGCGCCGGGAAGCCATCGTTGCTTTTGTTCCGCAGTGGCGTACTTCAGCAGGTACGGCAGCACGATGTCCATGTGAACTCGCAGCGACCCCAGGCCGAGCTTCGCGCGCAGGGTCTCCTCGGTGAGGACGGCGCTGTACTTGTAGGTCTGCTCGCCGCTTCCTCCGTATTCTTGCGGGATCTGGATTCCGAGAATGCCGAGCTCGCCGACCTCGTTGTAGAATTCGCGCGGCGGAGCGCCCTGCTCTTCCCACTTCTCGAAGTTGGGTACGACATTCTTTTCGAGGAACCCTCGTACCATCCGCCGGAATGCGTCGTGTTCGTCCGTGAAAACCTTGCGTTTCATCTCGACTTTCCTGATCAGTGAAGGGGTAGTCGTGGCCGTGGTGGTCCAGCCTCAGTTATCGCGGTGCCATGCGGTTGGCGCCGTCGAGCCGGAGGGTCTCACCGTTCAGGTAGCCGTTGTCGATGATCGAGCACGCCAGCTTGGCGTACTCGTCCGGTTCACCGAGTCGCGCCGGGTGGGGAACCCCACTTGTAAGGGACTGGCGCACGTCGTCACGCAATCCTGCAAGCATCGGGGTATCCATTAGGCCCGGCGCGATCGTGCACACTCTGATGTTCTTTGTAGCAAGGTCGCGCGCTGCGCAGATCGTCAGGCCTGCGACACCTGCCTTGGATGCGGCGTATCCGGCTTGTCCGATCTGCCCCTCGAAGGCAGCGATGGACGCGGTCCACACCATCACGCCACGCTCGCCGGCGATCAGCTCGTTTCCGGCCATGTTTGCGGCGGCAACACTTGACACGTTGAAAGTCCCGAGGAGGTTGGTGCGCACGATAGTGGCAAACAAGTCACCGTCACCCCGCGAGCCGTCCTTGTTCACAAGCCGGACCGAGCCTCCACGGCCGGCTGTGTGCACGAGCACTCGGAGCGGTGATCCGAGCGATGCCTCCGCAACGGCGTTCTCGACTTCGCCGATGTCAGTCACATCGGCAGGAACGAATCGTGCGCGTTCACCGAGCGATGCCGCGACTTCCTTTCCCTGCGAGGACGGAAGATCAGCGATGACAACCGACGCACCCAGGTCGATCAGTCGGCGAGCTGTTGCGAGCCCCAGTCCGGAGGCTCCGCCCGTCACCAGAGTGGACTTGCCGTTGATATCCATAACTCCCTCACCAAACATGTAGGTGCGACCTACTGGCGGCAGCAGTTCAGCCACCCCGTGCCGCGTCGCGGTCGGCGAGAGCGATCGTCGTGCACCGATCCGCTCACATAGATTTTATACTAGATTAAATCTAGCAGGGTCAAGGGGGATTGCCGTGCGGATCGCCAGGACCAACTAGTGCATGGACACAGAGCGGTGACACCCAAGCACTGTTACGCCGTCATTCGCACTACCCGGGCCAAACAACGGTCCGCAGGGCATTTCTACCCACGGTATGCGCACCCCAGACCCATGCTGGGACACTGCCCGGTCCGTTGGCTGCCAAGTGGACGCGGAAGTTTTATGCCGACACCAGTTTTCTAATGTAGATTCATACTATAATGTGGTAGTCACTGGTAGTTTGGTCTACTGCGAGAATTTCGGACATTGAAGGGGATTGATTCAGGCCGCGATCGTCGGCCGCTGGTAACTGCAGTGGACGTCGTCCGGGTACCGGTAGCCGAGCGCAGAATCCCGGCGCCGCGAGTTGTGAACCCTACGATGCACCTGACGATGTCCTGTCGCGCTCGCTGTTTCGTTGCATAGAACGTGCGGTAGACACATTCGTTCTTTAGCGCTGCGAAGAAACTTTCGGCCATACTGTTGTCCCAGCACACCCCCGGTACGCCCCATCGAGGATCGAATTCCCAATCCGGCCACGAGCCGCCGAAATGCGCCAGAGGTGTACTGGGCGGCCACGACCGGAGTGAAAGACCGCCCCCGGCTCGATCAGGGTCGTCGAGGCCGCGTTCGCCAGCTCGGCTGCGATCAAGTCAGTGCGCATGTGATCGGGCGATCGACCACCCGACCACCTTGCGGGAGAAACAGTCGATGACCGCCACAAAGTACTGCAACGACAGTTTGCGATGTCGACGTTTGTAGTGGCTGGCGCGCGCTCTGGCCTGGCTGGCGCGGCGCCAGTTCGACCAGTGCCAGACATGCACGAGGGCGTGTTCGACCGGACAGGCGACGCGGTTGAACAATCGCCGGATCTCGTTGATTGTCAGAGGTATTAGATCTCGGTTACCAGCCGGAGATCCCGTTTTTGAGCGCCGCGGCGCAGGATCGTCAGGAAGGCGGCCGCGGCCATCGACAAGGTGATGTGCAAGTACCAGGCCGGGTACCCGCGAACCTGGTAGTGGTCGAGCCCGGTCTCGTTCTTGGTGGTCTGAAAGCACTCCTCGATCGCCCAGCGACTACCGGCCACCCGGACCAGCTCGGCGGGTTCGGTCTCGGCGTGGCCTTAACATATGTAGTAGGCCATCTCGTCGGGGTCAGTGATCGACCGGCGGGCCAGCAGCCGGTGATCGCGACCCCGTTCGCCACATTCGGAGTCGCCCGAACCCAGCCGGCGCTTGTAGCCGTTGGGCGCGCTGGCTTCTGGGTCTCGACCACTCCGGCGCCTAGACGGCCGCCCAGTTCGAACTCATCGATGCCGGTGGTCATCGACCTGAACCATCCCGTCGGTGGTGAACACGCTCTCGACGCCCTGGCGCGGGGCCGCTGGGCAGGTCCGTTTCCGGTAGAAGCCACCGAACACGTCCTTGGGGATCTCCCCGATCGCCTGGCATTCGGGGACCGTCGCCTCGAACGCCATCGGCCAGAACACACCACGCTGACAGATATGTTTCCCGTCTCCGTAACCAATCCGGTTGATCGGCCGCAAGTCCCCAGCGGACGGCCCGGTGGGGGACTCCTCCGCGCGGGGTCAGCTCCATGGTTGGACTAGGTCAAGCACGAAGGCCATCACGCCGATGCTGATATAGAAGGCGGTCGGGCAGATTGCGAAGCCTATTGCGAACAACGTCCAGGGCTCGGCTGAGGACCGGCCGGGCAGGCGAGGGCTGTCCTCGGTCACGGCGACGGACGGGCGCGCCCCGGCACCAACCGGAGTGATGACCCGCTGGTCCGCATCGACGACCGCCGGAGGACCGTTCACCGCCATCGTCCCGCGCTCGTGCTGCATCCGCACGATCCCTCGGCCGGTCCACGCCATCAGCATCAGAATGATGTTGACCCACACCAGGTTGGTGTAAGGGACGCCGAGAACCGTCCACTCCTCCCGGTAGCCATAGCGGTAGATGTCCAACGCGTAAATCGTCAGACCCTCGACACTCACATCGAGCACCGCGAAGAAGACCGGCAGCACGACGTACTGCCAGCGACCCAGTTTTCGGTCGAGCCAGTCACGGTAACGCAGGATCAGCAGGGTGGTGATCCCGAAGAACGTCGCGTACGAGCACGGCGACCACAGCGGCTCGGGCCGGCCGGCGAGCGTGAAAAGGTTGATCGACCGAGCATCGTAGGTGAGATTGAGGAACCAGTGATCAGTGAAGATCCAGTCCCAGAAGAAAATCGATATACATCCAACGTAGAGGCCGGCGAGAAATCGGGTTCGACCAAACCGGAACACCAAGTATCCACCGAACACCGTGCCCAGGACTTGGGCGAACTCGTAGAGCCGAAGGACCACCAGCGGCGTCTCAGCCAACATGCGCCCGGACCCCGCTTACGTAATCAACCGGCTCGATCATGACCCCTCGACCACTCGAACGGACGAGCTCCGCCGTCTCGTCGGCGCCCGCACGATTGCCTCGATACGCCACGACGACGTCATGGCCATCCTCCGCCAGGTTACGAGCGATGGCCCGACCCAGACCACCGGACGCCCCGCCGACAACCGTCCAGCTCATCGATTCCACCATCTTCTCTTCTCACTCCAAACTCGAGGATCGTCCGGCACAGGAAACAGACCGCGCGTCATCACGACTTCACGGCGCAGCTACGGGCCAGCTGAACGGGGACCAACATTCCCGGAAGTATCTAATTCAGATAAAATATTAGGTGCATGCGACCGGGATCGTCAACAAAACCAGGGTGTCGCAGTCACGACCGTAGAAGGGAAGTAAGAATCGGGTTTGTGCCACACCCAGCGACGAACGATGCCAGCAGCGCTCCCTAATCGACTACCAAGCCCGAATGCACCGATTCGTTGATGTTGTCGTCGTGAATTCCGTTGTGTGGAACGGGTTGTGGGGACGTGGGTGATCGTCCGACCTGGTGTGTCGGGTTGTTTCACTGAGCCTTTCGCATCCAGGGTGGCATGTGTGATCGGTGTTAGGTGATGATCGGCTGATTTCCCTCCGGGCGGTGGAAGCGATGTGTGCGAGCATGGACAAGGTGGTGTGGATACCATGCACGGTAGGTACGCCCCTGTTACTGGACCAGGCCGGCCTCGTTTCTTGGCCTGCTGGAAGCACTCCTCGACCCGCCACCGCGATCCGGCGACGACTGCGAGTTCGGTGAGCGTGGTGCGCCGGGATCCGACGCCGATGTAGGCGATCTCGGTCGGATCGGAGAGGGACCGGCGGGCGAGCAGCCAGTGCCCCGCCCGGGCGCACAGGCGCTCCGGATCGGCACCCGAACCGAGGAGTATCCCGCGGGCGGGGTGCGCCGTCGCCGGCCGAGATCCGGCGCCACTGCCTCGGCGGGACCGCGGCGATCATATCGCCCGCCGGTCCGGGGTGAACACGTCGTCGTTGCGCCGGGTGGCCAGCACATAGGACACATCGCGTTCCTCGAGCCACACCCGCAGGGACTTCACCTGCCCGTACGCTTCGTCGGCGGTGAGTCAGGAGAACGGCACCTTCGCATCGAGAGCGGGTTCGATCATGTGCTGCGCCAGCACGGGTTTTGGTCGCGAACTCGACCCCATCCCCGATGCCGGCGGCGCGGCACCGGACCCGATCGGCGGTCCACGATTCGGGGCAGGTGCAGCTCCCGGTCGATGAGCGCGTGCCCGGGCCGCGCTCGCGTAGGCGAGGAACACCCCGATCTGGCTGTTCTCGATCCTCCGGCCGTGCCGGAGTACTGCCGGGCCACCCCGGCCGACGGGTGCCCTCTTCAAGACTCTGTCTCGTCGACGATCAATACGCCCATGTCAGCGTCGCCGATCGTCTCGACCACGACCTCACGCACGTCGTCGCGGAGCCCCTTCACAGTCCCAGGAGTAGAAGTTCAGCAGCCGCTGCATGCCCTCCGGGCCGCATCACCGGCCATCGAGCCACGTCGGATGCTTCTGATGCCAACTGCGGCACCTCCGGGGCCGGACGGCAAGACGCAGTTTGCGGCGCCACTTCGCGACTACCACGCCCCCAGGAATGGACCTCGACATCAAGAGCGATACCACCAGCGCCGCAGGGCTTCCGAATTCGCTACATTACCGGGAGATCTCGGCACCGGCTACCCCGTCGCCCGCCCGCAGCAATGCCCGCGCCTGGACTACCTGTCGGTGCGGCGGCGCGTGGATCCAGCAGTCCGCCCGAGCTCTGCCCGATATTCGCCACTGACCGTCCACGTCACGGCAACCATGAACGCAGCATGAAATCGCTTGCTACTTCACAGACGGACCATTGGCTCGAGCAATCGTTTCGATGGACAGGCCGAATCCTGCGGCGCGAAAACCCTCAGACACCCGGTTGTTATGATTCGGCGTCTGTCGCGCGGGAGATGCTGGCCACGACGCGCGCCTCGTAATCTTTCCGGGTCCCTTGATCGATCTGGGGACCTAGACGGTCGATCTTCGTAACCCGAAACAGCAACGAACGGAGTGTGTACGGCAACGCACCGTAGACGTGGGCGGCTATTCCGACTACACCAGGCGAGAAGATAGCGTGCCGCTTTCGCTTCAGGCCTTCGATGATTGCATCGGCGACTTCTTCTGGTGTAACGCCGCGCATCCCGCGCATCTCCTGTAGTCCCGCCGCCAGTTCCGTCTTGACGATGCCGGGGCCCACCGACGACAGATTAATACCACTGCCCGTCAGTTCGAGACGCACGCTATCGGTGAGACCAACGATCGCGTGCTTTGTGCCGACGTATGTGGCGACGCCGGGGGCGGGCAACCACCCACCGGTCGATGCCAGGTTGACAATATGGCCGGCGCCTCGCGGCTTCATGCGTCGTAGGGCTTCCTTCATCCCGATGAGGGTGCCGCGGTAGTTGACGTCGACCAAGCGGTCTGTCATCTCGTCGGTTTCGTCAATAAAGTAGCCCACCGGCATGATGCCGGCGTTGTTGACGAGGATGTCGAGCGGACCGAAGTGCTGTTCGGCGGCATCGAGAACCGAGCGGAACTGCTCGCGGTTGGAAACATCGAGTGACCGACTAATGGCGTTCTTGCCGATGGCGGTAGCGACGGCCTCGGCAGCCGCCCCGTCGAGGTCTGCGACGACGACTCGTACACCCTCGCGTGCGAGGGCCTCGCACGTCGCCCTTCCAATTCCTCGGCCTCCGCCGGTGACGACGGCGACTTTGCCGCTCAGTGCAACTTGGTTCATGGCTGTCTCCTAAAAGTTCTGCTCCGTTGTTGACTGCGGATCTGCGTTATGTGGCCCGCAACCCGCGCAACGATACACCTGACGTACCGTGTATCAGAGTATCGTTTTTGTCTGCCCCAGGCCAGGTCTGTGCAGAGCACGTGCCGTTTTGCGGTCAGCCGCGCGGCTCGGCGCGTGACGATGGCGTCCGTCCGGTTCACTATTTCCAGCGGCTTCGGTGACATGCCCATACCCGAATCAGCATCGCGCGCCTTCGTTGACGCGAAACTGCTGCTCGTGGCGACCTTCTTGTTCCCAAATGATGTAGCGGCAGATCCCGCGCTGGACTTCTCGCGATGAGAGGAATTGCCGGTGTCGAACGCGAGAATCGGCGCAGTGGATCTCGCGGGGCAGGATCCGACGTGGTTCCACTATCGGGGACCTGCCAACCCCATCGCCGGCCGGAAGAATCGGCAAGTTGGGTCAGGGCCCAGGCAGAAAATGTCCAGATCGTGTTCGCTCGAAATGAGCGACCTTCTCATGATCTCCGCGGTCGGCTACGCTGGACGATTTCTGGCTCCACCTCATAGAGCATCGAATCCATCAGCACCGGAGACGTTGTATCCCATTCTCGACGCACCACACCGCAGGCGTGGACACGGCCAAAAAACGGGCGCCTGCTTGCCGGTTGACCGTCGAGCTGGACACCGTGTAATGAATATGCAGCCGATCTGCCATGCAGTACTGGAACCGGATTACCGCGGAGGCACCGCCGGCGCCGGCGGCGACTCCACAGATGGCGGGGCAGTCGACGACGAAGAGGGCGGCGGATTGCCAGCACCGCCGAGCGACGCATCATCTCCCCCAATGTCCGAAATCTTCCAATTGTCGCGGCCGTCGACCGTCAACTGATAAGAGGCAGTCGAATCGATTCCGTCGGGCGCCTGACTGTTCGTTGTCAATACCTTTACGAAGGCAGTCACGGTATACGAACCGTTATTCTCGGAAACTACTTTTGCTGCCACCGGTTTCGCTGTAGCCACCCATTGCAGCGGCGTGATGATCTGCTCCATCGACGATGCTGCGTGTGTCAGCCGATCCGCCAATTCATCGCTTGTGCCACTGGTTAAGCGCGAACGCCAGGACGCGAGATCGCGAAAATCCATCTGCGCGGCGCCGGTCGAGTAGTCGAGAGCCACCTGCTCCGCATGCGAACGGGCGTCCGCATTGTCACGCATGCTGTTCAGGTCGTCCGTTTTCCCATGGAGTTGCCACCCGAGGATTCCGATCGATCCGATCATTGCAAGGAGTACGAGGGCGCCGATGAACGAGCGGACCCGGATGACTCGGTCACCATTTCGCAGGCGGCCTGCAACGGCCCCGGTCTTGTACTGGCGGACATCACCTTCGCCGCTCTGGACGACCGCCGACTCTTCATTAGCCTGCTGTTTAGTTGTTCTAGCTTCAGTTCTACTGATCATGTTCCCAATGCCTTTGAATATCGGTTTTCTTGATGGCGCTCCGAGTAGTAACTTGGTGGATGAAACTCAGCCTCCTCCCAACCCTTGGAGATGCAGCGTGAGCGCATCGCCCGCATCGGCCGCAGCGAGCGCATTCGTAAGCAGATCTGACACCGGGATTGTCCGAAGCGACGCTGCTGCAGCAGTCATGCTCGGAAGCAGATCGCCACCGATCACGTGCAGATCCATCGCGTTCTTGTCGAGAAACGCCTGCGATTCAGCGAGAAAGGGCTCCACTCCGTAGGTAATGCCATCCGGAAGCGATGCCAGGCCGACAACGTCGAAATAGCGGTTGATGACGTTCGCGAACCCTTGGCCGAACTCTACGATGTTGGGCGTTGCTCCATCGAGCGCGTATGGCACCGGCGCACTTTGTTGGAGTAGCGGTTGTATTACCTGCAACAGCTTGTTGAGATCACCCCTCCGAGTGATGATCTCGTTCGCCAGAAGTTCACCGACTCTATTCAAATTGTTGAGCACGCTGGCATCTTCGGGCAACGCGACATCAACACTGGCGAAGACCTCCCGTACCCGGTCGGGGTCGACCTGCTCCAACATCAAGGTGAGCCGCTTTGAGAAATCCTGGAGCGAAGTTGGCTGACTTACCCGCGAAGAATCCACGACCGAACGATTCTCGAGGAAGGGGCCTCCCGAAGAACTGCTCTGGATAGCCATGTACCCCTCGCCGAGCGCCGACATGTTGTCAACGCGAAAGGTGCTTTCGATCGGAATCTCGTAGCTCCGGTCATAGTTCCACTTGAGTTCAACACCGTCTGCAGACGCATTCAATGCGGTCACATGACCGATTTGCACTCCGCGTAGCAGCACTCTGGAACCGACGACCAAACCATTCGTGTCGGTCACCGTCATGCTGGCCTCGTTAACCTTCTGCAAAGGCGAGACGTTCAGCCCGAGATTCCCCAGGTAGGCAAACGACGCCACGGCCATCGCAAGCATCCCAACGACGGAGATGCGCGTCTTTGTGAAGATCATTTCACTGCTCCGAGCATACGCAGAACGTTCTCGACATCAACCAGAACTTGATCTCCGTTCGCTGCCTGGATCGACTTAATATCAACCTGAGGATCCTTTACGAATGGAACAAGTGTTGTGCGAATAAAATTGTCCAATTTCTCGCCCGAAGTCGGCCCCTCGTCCCACATGTAGCGAATAGACTGCCCCGCATCGGCAACAGAATTCAGCATCGGAACCAGCCACATTCCGCCCTCGAAGACACTGCCAACGTTGGGCAGTACGACGCTCAGATGACCGATGAATTTCTGATTCAAGCTCCGCCAGTAGTACGTGCCTGTGTGATTCTCGTCGCCTTCGAACATGATGGAGAGCGCATCAGACTGGCCATCCACCGCGACGGCTGTCGAATTCATGCCGTCCAGCATCCGATCAATCTCGCTGAGGTGGTCCGAAAGGTCGCGCAAATCGACTGCGACTGTCGATGCGATCGCCCTCACATCCTGGACCTGCGGCATCACGTTGTTGAGGCGTTTCATTGTGTCTTGAACCTTCTGGATGCTGCCGCCGTTAACGAAGTAGGCGAGCACCGCCATCGTATCCTCCAATTGCGGAGGCGATGTGGTCTGTGCGGCAGTAATCAGCATGCCCGGCTTCAAATACTCCACCTGCGCCGAATTCTGATTTGTTTCGAGTGCGATATACGTATCGCCGAGAAGCGTGTCTTGGCGGATAACCCCGTGTATGTCGGTGGGGATGCGGGCATCACCTGCCACGTTAACGGTCACCGCAACCACCGCCCCCTGCACATCCACGGCCGTGACCTGTCCGACTCTCAGCCCGTTGAGCGTTACATGCGCGCCGTCCGGAAGGTTGAGCGCACTCGCGAATTGAATCGTGATGGCGTAGCCGTCTCGGACACTGCCTTGCACCGATGGCAGGTCCTTCGGCCCCAGTGAACACGATGCGGTCAACGCGACCACGAAACACATCGAAATGGCGCCGAGACCGTGCTTCCATCGTTTGGCTTGGCTCATCGAACGCCCTCAACTAAGAGTCTGTCGAGATTTCCAGTCAGGACAACCGGTTCACCGGATCCATTGTCGACAGTCATCGGCTGATAGTTCATCGTCGGTCCACCCGGACGGCCGAACTGTTGCTGTAGCACGGTCGTCACCGAAGGGAGGGAATCAAGCAGACTTGCAAGATCTTTGGACCGGGTCGCGGCAAGGTGAATCGCGTCGCTGACAGGCCCATGCATCGTCGGCCACAGCAGATCACCGTAATGATCTTGAATGCTGTACAACACCGCGATTAGGTATCCGGTGCCATCGACCAGCTTCGTGACGCCTGGCCACAGGTCAATTCCCTCGGCAACCACATCCGGCAGTTCATTCAGGAGCGAGCTGACAGTCGACCAGTTGTGCAGTGCTTCCTCTGTCAAGGGCGCCATGTTGAGAACGCTCGAACCGATATCGGAGACCAGTTGGTCTGGACTCTCTGCGGCAGCCGATGCGTGCTCCAACATCGCGCGTGCGTTCTCACCCTGCCCCTGTAACTCCGTATCGAGACTTCCGATCGCGTGAGCCAGGCTCTTTTCACCCTCTGCCGGAGTCATTGCATCTACGAAGTCTGCTGCCGACCCGACAATTTCGGAGATGCTCTTCGGCGTGAAACTGCGATTCATTGGGATACACTCCCCTGGTTCGAGATGCGGGCCGGAATCGTAGTTGCCGACTAGTTCGAGGCTCCGGTCAGCCAGCAAGGATTTCGACCGTGTCACAACCTGCACGTCAGCACGATATTCGCGCCCTGGGTCTAGCGAGAAGCTCACGATCACGCGATCACCTGCAGGTTCGACGTTGTCAACTCTTCCCACGCGATAGCCCATCTGGGTCACCGGATTGCCTGGGTACAACCCGAGGGAGTCTGGCATTTCTGCGCAGAATGCCGACGTGCTGCCGTGCGAGTCACCGCGTACCACGTACAGGCTTCCAGCTACTACAAGCGCAATCGCTACAGCACCGGTCACGGCTGCGGCGAGCTTCCGATTGATGTGTGACATGTCAGCACGTCCCTCCTGGAACAGGAACACAGACCGTCGAGGCCAATATGGTTCCTCCGCTGATCTGGGCGATTCCCGCCGGCGTCAGCCACGCAGCCAGGCGATCGCGGAGCTGTTGGAGTTGATCGATGGCGGGACCCATGTCCTGCTGGAAGGCACCGATCGAATCGCGCAGTTGCTCGATCTTCGGGCGCATTTCAGGTTCGTGGGCAAGATAGAATTTTTCGAGCGGAATGACACGGTACAAGACCTCACCGAGGAGCGTATAGGCCTCGTTGAAGCCGGCGTTCGTATTGTGATAGGTGGACAGCACCACCTCGATTCGGCGGATCAAATCGAATACGAAGTCACGCCGTTGATTAAATTGCTGTAGATATTGTGCCGCCATATTCACAATGTCACGAATCTGCTCACGCTGGTGGTCCATCACCGTGCCGATGCTGTCCATTCCCGAGATGATCGTGGCGAGCGAACCCGGATTTCGTTGCAGGGCATCTGCTGTCTGATCGATGTTTGCGTCGATCGTGCCGCCATTCACGCTGTCGGTGACGATCGGCGCCGCCTGAAGCACATCAGCGATAGAGTACGGGACGTTCACGCGGTCGACTGGTATAACGGCCGAACCAAGGTCGTTGTTGCCCAACGGAAGCACCGAGACTGCATACCCGCCGACCGGAGTCAACATTCGCACGTCAATTCGGGAGTCGGAGCCGATAAAGACCTCTCTTTTGATCTCGGCGGTCACCCGGACGAACGAATCCCCGATGGACAGGGCAGTGACCTTGCCGACGCTGATGCCGGCAACACGGACGTCGTCACCGACTTCAATTGCTGCAGCGTCTGTCGTTTCGAACGAAATTTGTTTGCGGCCTGGCGGTTGTACGTACACCATCACTGTGATCGTCAACGCGATGGCCATCACGACCACGACCGCGATGCCGAGCGTCAGCTCACTGCGGTACCCCTGGGTGATCCGCCTCAATCCCCTGACCACAACGGTCATCGTGCGTTGCATACAACTACCTCGCTGCCATTGAGAAGCACCTGGACTGTCGTCGGCAATGTGGCGACTCCGTTGGTGCAAGATACGTTGGCCGAGGTCGCCGACACCTGCGGTAACTGCAGGCCCGCGATCGACGCGGGGAGCAAGCGCAGCGCATCGGCCGCAGCCGGTAGAGATTCGAACGCGTTTGTCAGCATCTGGTCAACATCCATCTCATGTGTCAGACCGAGTTGCTCGATCAATCGGAATAGCGGCCGCATGAACTGAGGCCCAAACACGGCTGTCTTCTGGAACTTGTCGAGGACTGTCATCGCATCTTCAATCGAATAGTTGAGCGAATCCAGGAAATCCATCACCTGCGGCGAACGGCTGCCCATTGTGTCGGCGATCCGCGCCATGTTCGCGGTCAGCGTCGAGAGGACTTGTTGACGGTCGCGTGCCATAGCGGCGAGTTTGTCCGCGCTTTCGAGCATCGGAGCGAGCCCCCCGCCGTCACCCTGCAATAGCGCAATCGCATTCTCAGTGAAGTCGTTGATCTCGGCGGTGCTCATCGTGGTCAAAACGGGTTGCAAGCCGTTGAACAGCTGCGTGATGTCGAAGGACGGCTTGGTATTGGCTGTGGTTAGATGACCGACCGGCGTTCCTGGATTCTCAGGCACCGTCAGCTCGACGTACCTGGCACCGGTGAGATTCTGATACTTGACCGCGAGCTCCGTTGTGTTCGTGAGTTCGTACGGTTCTTTCAGTGTGAATGCTACCTGGGCGAGGGTGTGACCGTCCTGACTTGTGAGCTCAACCGAAGTCACCTTGCCGATCTGCACGCCTCTGGTTCTAACGTCACCATTCTCGTGAAGTCCAGATACGTCGGTGAATTGCGCTGTGTAAGAACGTGTATCACCCTCGACAGGGCTCTTCATCGCGTTGACCACAATGACGAACAACAGTGCAGCGACTACCGCCACCACACCCAATTTGAGTGCCGTAAGCCCAAGTTTCATATGCGGCTTCATCGAGGTATCTCTCCCTGCTGCGCCGCCGTCGCCCCCGCCATCGCACTGAGTGGCGCTGCCAAGGACGGAAGGTCGTCGAGCGCGACGCGAAGGTTGAGGACCTTTTTGTCGCCGTTCGTCGTAAAAACGTTGTTGTACCGATCGATCAGGCTCGCGAGTTTGCCCAGCGCCGTGCCATTGTCGAGAAGGTTCGGCAGTGCGGTGGCGAACGCCCGTGCGATCTCCGTTAGCGGTGTCAACTCTGTCGCGTGTGAAGCCAGCAGAATGCCGGCCGAACCAAACAGCTTTTTCGCGGCCAGGTCAAGTCCTTCGGCACCCCGGTCCATCATGGGATCATTGACACCAAACGAGCCATCGGGTCTCTTGTTGAACTTGGTGTCGAAGAGGATGTAGAACGCCTGGATGGTCTGGTCGCTGAAGGCCGGCATCACGTCCAGGACGTCGTTTACCCGAGACAGCAACGCGCTCGGTATCTCCTGTTGCGTTTTCGCCACTTCGTCAGCCAGGACAATGCCGGTCTGGATCAGCGGCGTCATGCCGTCGCTGTACCGGATGACCTTGTTCAAGGTAGTGATCATGCTCGTTGTAAGGGTTCCATCGATAGTGTGTGACCCCTGTTCGAGCAGTGTCGACATCGTGTAGTCACCGACCGTTGTGCGCTGGAGTTCCGCCCCGGAGACCAGGTTGTTACCCCCCTCCTTGGCCACCAGATCGACGGCCGCGACCCCAAAATAGTTGAGCGGACGGAAGTCCAAATCCATCGAGTCTGTCAACCCCTCGACCTCATCAGGCTTCAGAGACAACTGGATGCGTACCATGTCTTGATCCGTCTTCTCGACGGACGTCACCTCACCAACTTCGGCACCTCGCAAAATCACCCTGGTACCTTCGGCCACGCCAGGCCCGACCTGAAGAGTTTCGACCGTGAGGCGCAATCCGTCGGGTTTTGTCAGAAGCGGACGAATCCAGATAGCCGTTACAAGCACGATCGCCACCAGCACGATGGTGAGACCGGCAGCAGTGTTGACCATTCGGGTTTGGTGCTCGTCGGACCCTCGGATGAAATCCTGATTCCTCGGTTTGCTCATTATCTTATCCTTTGAAGGTCAACACCGGGCTCAGACCCCAGAGCGCCACCGTCATGCAGAAGTTCAGTACCACGATCAATACGAGGCTGGCCCGAATCGCCCTGCCTGATGCCAATCCGACCCCGGCCGGCCCGCCGCTGGCAAAGTATCCGTAGTAGCAATGGATGATTGTAACGACGACGCAGAACGTGATTGTCTTGAAAACCGATGCTCCCAGATCCGGCCAATTTAGGAATTGCGCGAAGTAGTGGTCGTACGTTCCGTGTGGTTGTCCTTCGAAAGTCTTCACGATTACACCGCCAACGAAGAAGCTCACCACCAGCGCCATCAGGTATCCGGGCAAGACCACCAACAGACCTCCAATGAGCCGGGTGCCTACGACGAATGGAATTGATTGCAGGCCCATAGCTTCCGTGGCGTCGATCTCCTCCGAAATTCTCATGGCGCCAATTTCTGCTGTCATGCGGCAGCCGGCCTGTGCGGCAAACCCGATTCCGGTGATAATCGGCGCGATAACGCGAATATTGCCGAACGATCCGATGATGCCTGTGAGGGGACCGAAACCGAGCAGGTCGAGCGCTAGGAACGCCTCGATGGCGACCACAGCGCCGACCGCGACACCGAGAAAGAACATTAGGCTGATTACGCCGCCGTCGACAACCAATGAACCACTGCCCCAAGCCATGTCGTTCATGGTCTTCCAGGTGGCCTGACGGTAGTGTTTGACGGTTCGGGGAAGGGAGATGACGACTTTCCACACGAACACCGCCAGCTGGCCGATCTCACCGGCCATGCCTGATATGCCGCGCCCCACCACCCTGAAGGGCCGCAACATGACCGGTGCAACCGGGCTGTATTTTGAGCAAGCATTCATTTCATCAGGCCAATCGGGTCGGATAGAACATCAGCTGCAGCTGGCTGACCAACAGATTTGTGATAAAGATACTGAAGACACTAAGCACCACCGACGCGTTGACGGCGTTCGCCACCCCCTTGGGCCCGCCTTTCGCCTCGAGTCCTCGCAGACTGGCTATGGAGACGACGATTGCGGCGAACAGAAACGCTTTCAACACCGAGAACGCTAGATCGGTGGGAGAGGTAAATGCGCCGAACGACTGCCAGAAGCTGCCCGGTACGACGTCGGCGACATTCACAGAGATGATGAGGCCGGCAGCGACACCGGTCGAGATGATGATGATGCAAAGGATGGGAGAGATTAGGAGCATCGCCAAAAATCGCGGCATCACCAGACGTTCTACCGGGTCCACGCCCATCACCCGCATCGCGTCGATTTCCTCGCGGATTGACCGTGCACCCAAGTCGGATGAGATTGCCGAGGCAGCCGCGCCACTCATGAGCAGACCCGCCGCCATCGGTGCACCCTGGCCTACGACACCGAGTCCGCTTGCCGCGCCCGCGAGTGAACTGGCACCGACCTGATTCATGATGCCACCGACCTGGACCGACACCTCGGCGCCGATCGGGATAGCCATCAGCAACGCGGGCAGCGCCGTCACCTTGAACAGCAGCCACATCTGATCCGCGATCTCATGCACGGGCAGACGCAGCTTGATCGTGTCAACAACGGTGTACCGCAGTACTTCGGTAACCAGATGTACCAGCCTGCCCAACGTCTCCAGGCTCCGGACTGGCGCACTTTTGTTAAGGTACCCGGCCGCCCGCTGCGTCCGGGCAGGCCGAGCGTTCGCGCCTGTGTGACCGCCCTTGAATGTCCCGTTTGCCGAACCTCGCTGATCATGCTCCAGCGGAACCTCGGTGGTTGCCAGCGTCCCCATCGATCCTCTCCTCGCGTGTAAGCGCACGACAATTCCGTCGCCCTCGAATCGGCGAATTCGGCTCTTGTTTCCCGCCTATGGTTCGACCCATCATCGGCACTTCTGGAAGAGCCGGCGCAGGCTGTTGCCGGCTCCGGCAGGCTCAAAGATTTCGTTCGCTGGATCAGGCCTGAGTGCCGAGCGTCACTTTCGATTGATACTGTGATACACGCAACGTTCTGCGTATCATGCTACCCAGGTTTGCCGACTACTGGCAAGCGAAACCGAGCAATAGATCGCATTTCGTACTCTTAGTCTCCGGCAACGCTGCAATTCGTTAGGGGAGAGAGGATTTGCGATCTGTGACCGACCAACGTCCCCACGCTCCTACGTGCAGTCACGCGCCGGAGAGGATTGGACAGGTCGGGTCACGGCTTCAGTACCCGTCGCGACTCCTCAGCTCGCCCATATGGAAGGGGAATGACCTCAGTATTGAAATCATCGGCAGGAAACTGTGTTTCGTCGAAGCTTTGCTGAATCGCGATTTGCGCGGTCTCAGGGAGCGTGTGCATGATGTGCCGGACGCGTTCCTGACGGCGGGCGACGGCCTGCCGGAACGGCATCCCCGGCGTCGCCTTCATCTGCGGGACGATGCCCTCGACGTCGTCGACACCACCGGCATGGTGMCCGGCATCGACCATCGCCTGCTCCTGCGCCATGGTGGCCTCGTCCTTCTCCTCGGACATGCCGATCGGACCGATCATGGTGCCGTTGAGGAACTGCTTGACCACCGGCTCCTCRCTGGTGAGCAGCACCTCCCGCGGACCGAACATCACCAGATGACGGCGGAACAGCATGCCGATGTTGTCCGGCACCGTCCGCGCGAGATTGATGTTGTGCGAGACGATCAGGATCGTCGCGTCGATCTCGGCGTTGATGTCGATCAACGTCTGGGAGATGTAGGTGGTACGCACCGGGTCCAGGCCGGAGTCCGGCTCGTCGACGAGGATGATCTGCGGGTCCAGCACCAGGGCGCGGGCCAGGCCCGCACGCTTGCGCATACCACCGGAGATCTCACCGGGCAGCTTGTCCTCGGCCCCGAGCAGGCCGACGAGCTCCATCTTCTCCATGACGATCTTGCGGATCTCGGACTCGGACTTCTTGGTGTGCTCGCGCAGCGGGAACGCCACGTTGTCGAACAGGTTCATCGAGCCGAACAGGGCGCCGTCCTGGAACAGCACACCGAACAGCTTGCGGATCTCGTAGAGCTCCTTGGACGAGCACTCGAGAATGTTGGTGCCGTCGATCACGATCGAGCCCTGCTCCGGGCGGAGCAAACCGATCAGCGACTTCAAAAACACCGACTTACCCGTACCCGACGGCCCGAGCAACGCACTGACCTCACCGGCGGGAAGGGTCAACGTGACGTCCTGCCAGATCCTCTGCGAGCCGAACGACTTGGTCAGTCCCTCGACGGATACCTCGACTCCCACCATTACCTCCGCGTCTTTTCAGGCATCCCCGAGCACCAACGCGGACACGTCGACCGGATGGACGCGGCCACAGCACTGTCGCATGTCCTTACAGGGCTTCTTACTGAACCAGCAGTGACGGCGTCTCTCATCGGACTACCTTCCTCGGCTTCTGATTACGGTCGCACCGGCGCCCTTAGGTCACCGTGTAAAACACCCGGGCCTTGGACCCGGTCCACTTTGCGGGCACGCTCGGGCGCCTACATATGTGTCAGAGGTCGGCGATACGCCACGATCAGAGTGATCTACCTCGTGAAATAGTCGCCGCCCCATGCTCGAATCGAAATCGCATATGAGCCACGGACGAACGAACATAATTTAGAATAGATTCGACTATGTGTCAACGCTCACATCAGATGGGGGAAGGTGGCCGCGCACCCGGGACCATCGAACCGCGCGAACACGGCAAAAGGATCGTTCTCACTACGGCCCGCCATGTAGCCCTCGGAAAGCTGCGGGAAGTGGACAGAAGGGAGCGGGTAGGGCCGCCTCAGACAGTGCTTCCTTGTTCGCGATCTCGCATGGCTTCTCGTCTGCCGCATCCTCGTTACGCCAGATGATGTAGCGGCGAATCATGCTGCTCTGCTCCTTGTGACCGATGCCGATCGAGGCGCAGTTCCCGGCACTGCGGGCCTTCGCCCTCGACGGGCACCTCAAGCCGCCGAGAACCGCTCGAAGTCTCTCGTTCTTCCGGTACCTGCGCAGCCTGTATCCGACGGACGTTCGGCTGTCGATCGTGCACAACTACACTTGTCCTCGCCCAAGCCGTTACGCGGCGAACAGGTGCCGCACCCCGTGTAGTCGGGTGTAGGTAGCGCGCGACGTCCTCGCGACTCCCGCCCGAGTGCAGCGTGCTTGCCGCCGCGTTCGGCCCGCTGCCGGCCCGGATGCAGCTGCAGATTGCAGATTCAGCAGCTCGAACTCGTCGAGACAGACCACCTCGGCGACCAAGAACTCGGCGAGCTTGGTCAGGCTCCAGGTCGATACGGCAGATCGTGCTCGGTGGAGGTGGACTTGGCGATCTTCGGAACCGGCATGCCCTGCATGGGCAGTAGGGTATCTGGCTGCGCTGCCAGGTCATACCGACCGGAGGCCACGACAGATTGCCTGCACCAGTCGATTGCCCCTCGTTATCGTCGAGCGAGTGCACTCGTACTCTGTCACCCGACCAAAATGACCGGTGCCGTGCCCGTTACACCGCCACCGGACGGCGTGCCGACCCGAACAGGCACAGGTTCCCGGGTAGGGCACTAGCGGAGTTGCGGGGGGTGTCGTTCGCTCGGCCCGAATCCTTCGGGAGCAGAAGCGTCGACTGCCTGCTGCAGCCGCTCTGCGGTGCAGAGGCGTCGAGTGCGACCGACTCGTCCACATCCCGTGCTCGCGATGATGGATCGTGATCGCGTTTGGTCGTCTAGATCTGGCCACACAGGCGGCAGGCTTGTCCGCCAGCTTGGTCTCGGTCACCGGGCCGCGGGTTCCGATTCAGTTCATCTCGGATCTGTCTCGTGTTCGTTGTCCGAGACCGTCGACCAGAATCTCAACGCTAGGCTTCCACCTCTTGTGGCCTTCCCTACCCCAGGGACAACAAGGCGCGGTTTCGGGTTCGCTCGCGGCCGCACGATTCTCCTTCCGCGGCGATACCCGATAGGGGCCTGCCTGAAGGCTCTGCCTCGGGACGAAGGGGACGCGATGCCCTTTCCGGCAAACACGGATATGCATGCCCCCGGTGACGACGGCAGAGGTAACCTCTCGGCGCGCTCATACACAACCGCTCGGGTTGCGATGGAATCGGAAGATCGACGCCGAGGCTGCTGACCCGTGGCACACATCAACTCGGCGGTTCGCTTCTGATCACCGCGGCTGCCAGGGACTCGGCTGGCACGTCACGTCATCCGCCGCCAAAGCGGCCGATCGGGGTGTCTGGCTAACCAGTGCTCCCTTGCGGATGCTCTGCCCCTCAAGGCACTAGGACGCGAACAGACTCTGCAACACACGCAGGCTTGTCCTCACCCTTGATCTCGATGGTGTACTTCACGACCACCCGCGAGCCCTGCCTGGTGTGCTCGAACGACGCGATCTCGCCGCCTACCCGGATCGATGCCCCCACCCTCACTGGCTGTGGGAAGCGCAACTTGTTCAGCCCGTAGTTGATGACAAGTTTCACGCCATCGACGCGCATCAGGTCGGCACTGAGCCTCGGTAACAGCGAAAGCGTGAGGTAGCCGTGCGCGATCGGGCCACCGAACGGACCCTGCGCCGCCCGCTCGGGGTCGACATGGATCCACTGGTGATCATCGGTGGCGTCGGCGAACGCATTCACGCGGTCCTGCGTGATCTCAAGCCAGTCGCTGTGGCCGAGGTGATCGCCGACGGCGGCCTCGACCTCGTCTATTTTCTGGAATAGGCGCATTGACTCTCCTTGTGTCTGCCCGGTTATGGAGCGGTTATGGCAGCTAGTTCAACTATGGTCGGGCAGCGACGAGCCGGGATGGCCCGCAGTTGACCGCCCGAACACTACTGTCCGCCTCATGGAAAGACCCGTCCGACGCTACCGCGAGTACAAAGCGAATACCCGACGCTGATCAGCTGAAAAGCACCTCGTTATTTAATAGTGAATAGAAAGATAGGCGGTCTCCGACTCGACGTCAAGGACGAGTACCTCAGCTGCAGATTGCCCATCGGGGGTCCGGCCCGGCAGGCAGCGTGCGCGTCATACCCTCAGTCGGCACGCTTTTGTGGCGGCCTGAACTGCCCGGCGCTCGCGCGGCTACCGGGGTCAACCACGCCACGACCTGCATCGATCTGGATCAACGGGTTGCGGCCAGGGGCGTCGAATCGCCTTAGACCGCGGGCTTCACCAGCCCACCGTTTGCAGGGTGGCGCGCGAGACGAGATTTGAGACGATGCATCAACGTCGCGTCATGCGAGTGACACCAGCCCGATGTGGCGATTGCGTCTTGCCGGAACCGTAGGGGATCTGTTCGTCGACAATTGGACTACACTTGGGTGGCATTGGAACTGTCCGCTGATGATATGTCACGTCGCGGTGAAACACGGAAAGTCAAGGCCGCCGACGCATGCGATGGCGGCCTGACACCCTCTCGGGCAACGGAATCGCGGTGTCCTCACTGATGGTCCGCGCTGTGGGAAGACTTCAACATTAAGGTTGCCCTTGAAGGTGACCTCGGATTTCATGCGGAAATTGACAACGTAGACGACACGATCGGCGAGCAGCAGTCCACCTCCAATTTCTGGCCGCCGACGGCTTGGCAGCAATAGGAATATCTATCGTAATGGGCGCAACCCCGGAATTTCATTACCGCTGAGACGTATTCACCGCGACCGCATGGACCTCGCAGCACCCCGTTTGATATGACTTGTGCACACACGCGATGGTGATCATGCCCGTCGCACGGGCAGATTGGGCTGGTACGGGACAGTGCAGAAAATTGTGATCGTCGGGGCGGGCCTGGCCGGTCTGCGCACCGCGGAGGAGCTGCGGCGGGCCGGATACGAGGGTGACCTGGTTCTTCTCGGCGGGGAACCGCACCTTCCCTACGACCGTCCACCGCTGTCGAAGGAAGTGATGCGCGGGGAGAAGAGCGACACCACCCTCAAGCCGCGCGAGTTCTTCGACGAGAAGAACATCGAATTGCGTCTGGGGGTCGAGGCGGCCTCGGTGGACACCGGTTCCCGCATCCTGAGACTCGCCGACGGCACCGAACTCGGCTACGACGAACTGGTGATCGCCACCGGCCTCGTGCCGCGGCGGATACCGGGTCTGCCCGACCTCGCGGGCGTCCACGTTCTCCGGTCCATCGATGAGAGCCTGGCGTTGCGCGCGGACCTCGCCGAGGGCAAGCGGGCACTGATCGTCGGCGCGGGCTTCATCGGCTGCGAGCTGGCGGCGAGCATGCGGGCCGGTGGTCTCGACGTGGTGCTGGTGGAGCCGCAGCCGACGCCGCTGGCGTCGGTGCTCGGCGAGAAGGTCGGCGGACTCGTCGCCCGCCTGCACACCGGCGAGGGGGTCGACCTGCGTGCCGGTGTCGGGCTCACGTCGCTGGTGTGCACGGACCGGGTCACCGGGGCCGTTCTCGGTGACGGAAGCGGGGTGGACGTCGACGTGGTGGCGATCGGTGTCGGCTCGGTGCCGGTCACCGCGTGGCTCGACGGCTCGGGTGTCGAACTGGACAACGGTGTGGTGTGCGACGGCGTGGGACGCTCGGCGGTCCCGCACGTGTGGGCGGTCGGCGACGTGGCCGCGTGGCAGTTGCAGGTGGGCGGGCGCAAGCGCGTCGAGCACTGGAGCAATGCCGGTGAGCAGGCCAAGATCCTCGCCGGGGCGTTGACCGGGACCGGCGACGAGAAYSCCGCCGCKCAGGTGCCGTACTTCTGGAGCGACCAGTAYGACRTCAAGATCCAGGCACTGGGCACRGTGGCGGCCACCGACGAGGTKCACGTGATCAAGGACGACGGCCGCAAGTTCCTCGCCTACTACGARCGGGACGGCATCCTGGCCGGTGTCGTCGGCGGTGGAATGGCGGGSGGCGTCATGAAGATGCGGGSCAAGATCGCGGCGGGAACTCCGATCGGCGAGGTCCTCGAGGCCGCGTCAGGGACCTGCTGATCGGGGTTCTCCCCATCTTCGAGGGCATTGTCACGTTAACGGTAGTGGGGTCCGGCTAGCAGGATCGGCTTGGTGAACACCGCAGCGCCGTCGTACAAGCGTCACCGCTTCCCGGTCGACATCATCCGGCGCTGTGTGTGGTTGTACTTCCGCTTCAGCCTCAGCTTCCGCGATGTGGAGGAGGTGATGCTCGAACGCGGTGTCGTGGTGTCCTACGAGACGATCCGGTAACACCTGATCGACCTCGGTGATCTCCTCGCGGGCCGCGGTTCGCGCCCACGCCACCTCCCCGTTCGCGCTCACGCACTATGTGGACGCCGGTGTGAGGGTGCTGTCGTCGCCGAGGTAGCGATCGCGTTCGGGCAGGACTGGGCGAGCCAGCTGCGGCACCGCCGGGCACGAGGTTTTCGACTGGGACTTTGGCAGGACCGCCAGCGGGTTGCCCGTATGCTCGGCACCCTTCCGCCCCAACGCATTGCGCAACTCGATGCGACCGGGTTCGTGTGGAGTGATGACGATCTTCCACTTCCTGCCGTGTCACCGGCCGACGGCAGCCGAGAATGCCAGCACAGCCTGTGGGATAAACATTTCACCGCCCTTGTCTACGGGCACAATTGGTCGCTCGCCCCACCATCCGGCGGACAGTGGTAGTTGACCCACTTGGTGGGCGGACTCCTGTCCCGGCCGACCACGCCCACATCGAGGTGAGGGACACAGCGTCCCGAAATATCTAGCGGCCCCGTGGATTGCTCCGGCGCGCCAGCCGAGGCACGGAGGACTCTTAGATCCAGTCGATGTGGACGGAGTCGATGTGGTCGAAGTGGAATCCGAACTGGTCGCTGTACGTGTCGAAGCCTTTGTTTTCGGGGTAGTCGAGGGTGGCATGCCGCTCCAGGAGTGCGACGACGCGGGCGTGATCGTCATTGGCCAGTGCGGCGGCGAGTTCGCGGGACTCTTCACTGGTGAACGGGGTGTCGGAGTTCGCGAAGTCCAGGGTGCGGATGCGGTAGTCGTAGCCCTCGTCGGCGCCGTTGCGGACCATGACGCCGCCCTTGACSCGGATGACCGCCTTTTTGGGTGTTCCGTCSGGSCGCAGTACGCCGGCSCGYTTCATGATGTCCTCGGCTTTGACGTTGCGGAGTTTCTTGCTGGCGTCGGCGCGCAGCTCGTTCGTTTCACCGGACCTGTATCGGGAGACGGCGGAGCGGGATCGGCCGATCTTGGTGGCCACGGCGTCGATGCCGCCGAGGCGTTCGATCGCGGCACGGCGTTGCGCTCGCTCGAGAACATCCGGGTGGGGGATGCGGCCTTGTTGGGCCCACCGGCGCAACGTGCGGGCGGACGGCGGTGTGCGGCCGGCATCGATTGCGGCCTGCCGCAGGCCCTCGTTGCCGAGTTCCTTACGCAACTGTTTCACCGAGACCTTGCTGGTTAAACCCGCGAGTCCCCCGCTTTTGACCTGCTTCGACTTCTCCACACCGCTGGTCGCGGCGCTGGCGACGGAAACCTTGAGGCCATCGAGACCGACCGCCTGCTGCGGCGGCTTCGTGGTGCGGGGCTTGGGAAGATGCAGGGCCATCAGTCCTCGTCTTCCTCGGCGAATGCCGCTTTGATCGTKAGTTTCACATCGTGCATGTCCTCCGCCGACGTGAAGGCGGACAGAAGCGTGTCGGTGAGCAGTGTGTCCTTCTCCACCGACATCTTCCCCAAAGCGTCGCTCGGGTCGGCGATGTCCTCACCGCCGGAGAGCAGGTACACCCAGGAGTCGGTGATGGTGCGGACCGGCCAGTGGCCGTGCTCGCGGGCGATCCGCATCGCYACSCGSCGGCCGCGCCACCGGCAGTGGGCGATGATCGCCGCACGCCACAGCGGTTGGTGGTGGTGTTGCATCTGCTTGGCAGTCCACATGTCCGGGTTGACCATCCGCCCGATGTAGCCCTTGTAGCAGGAGCCGATGAAGCTCTTCATTGCGGCGTCCTCGGTGTCCACAGCGCTCTTGCGGGCCTCGCGGAGGATCTTCGCCCACTTGTCCAGYACGCGGCCCTGCTGCGGGTASACCCAGGCCTCGGYGATGTCGAGGTCGTCGAGRTCGGCRCCGATCCCCCCATCCGCGACCGGTGAGCACAACCCGTCGAGGCTGACCGAGGTGACCCASGTCTGCACCGGCTGGTCCGCCCGCATGTGCGGGTGCGGGGGCGGCAGCTTCTCGGGCAGCGACARYGTYTGCCCCGCGGGCAGGGTGATYCGCCACAGCCCGAACGGGGCACCCTTGTCCCCCACCGCCGCCGCGGCCGCCGCCSCACCGGTCAGATGTGTGGGTTGCCCGTAGCCGAATTCGAGCATCCCGGCCGASGCCAGGTAGGCGGCCCGTTGGTCGATGGACACCAACCGGCKTACACCGTCGAGATCCTCCGSGTCGGGCACTCGGACCCAGCCGACCGCGGGTTCGAGCTCCTTGCGGGGAGCACCATCGAGCGGTGGTACCGGGCCGGCGGTCGCCACCACAATGCCCTTCCCCGATCGGGTGCGTTCGCGCTTGATCTTGTCGAGGATCGCGGCGCCGGTGCGGCCGGTGCG
>NZ_JBFUGT010000047.1:0-40507 GCF_056402775.1 Rhodococcus sp. P3_B8 | reverse complement strand
ACGCCGCCTCCTGCTCCGCGGTGAACCCGCCGCCCATCCCGTTGCCGCGGGCCAGCAGCCCCGACACGCTCATCCACGCCCGCGACAACTCCTCCGCGACCAGGCAGTACTCGAACACCCCGAGACCGAGACCGCCGTGCTCCTCGGGGATCATGATCCCGAAGAACCCGACCTCGGCCATCGCCTTCTTCACCGTGTCCGGGATGGTGCCGCGGACCGGGTCGAGTTCGTTGGCGACCGGGAGCACCTGCTTCATCGCGAACTCGCGAGCCAGGTCGCGGATCGCCACCCGGTCCTCGGTCAGATACCGCGGCGAGTCGGTACGCGGCTGTGACGGCCGGTGAGTCATGGACACTCCTCATCCACTCGAACTACGGGGCGCGTGACTCGGGGGAACTCGCGGTTCCACACTCGGATCACATTAACGCTTGTTCACCCAGTAGAGCACGGACGGGAACGCACCGTCAATGCCGAATCTCCCCGAGTCAGGCGGGACGGTATCCGACCAGGTTGAGCGCGTAGACGCCGTACGAGTCCGCGACCGCCTGCGCGGACAACGGTCCGTCCGGGCGGTACCAGAGCGCGATTCCCGCGCACATGGTGAGCACCGCAGTCACCGCCTGGTGAACATGGGGGACGTCGAAGTCACCACCCGCCACACCCGCCTCCGCGATGGTGACGAACAGGTGCTCCTGCGCATCGCGCGAGCCCACGACCCGTTTGCGGTCCACCTCGTCGAGGTACCGCAGCTCGGTGTTCGCCACCAGGCAGGCTTGCTGGTTACGGGCGGTGTACAGCGAATGCGCGACCACCGCGGCCGTCCACTGCTCCGCCGGCGCGGACCCAGCCTTCCGCAGGGCGGTCCGGGTGGCGGTGAACTGCTCGTCACTGGCCGACCGCAGAATCTCGACCAGGAGCTCGTCCTTGTTCTCGAAATGGTTGTACACGTTGGCGGCACTGCAGCCCGCGCGTTTGGCGATGGTGCGCATGGTCGCCGCATGAAAGCCGGCGGTATGGAACTCCTCCAGCGCCGCGTCCAGGATCCGCTGCCGGACGGAGGGAATCACCGCACCGCTTGACCGAGTGTTCATCCCTCGGAGGGTAGGGGCCGCGCACAGCGTGGGCAATACACCCGGCAGAAAATGCAGCTCACCACGCTTCACGCACGTCGATCGGGGTGACGGCGCACGGTATTGACCGACGGTAGCGCGTCCGTTATGGTCCAGATCACGTGAACGGTTGTTAATTGCCGGTTCGCGCATTCCGCTCCTCACACCGTGGAGGTATGCCACCTTGAGCACCCTCGAAGAACGAATCCGCCGCCTCGAAGACCTGGAGGCCATCCGGTACCTCGACGCGCGGTACTGCCGCCATCTCGACGACGGCAACTGGGACGCCCTGATGGATCTGTTCACCGACGACGGCGAATTCGACGGGCTGTCCAACCCGAAGGGCAAGAGCGAGATGCGGGCGTTCTTCGCCGGCCTCGCCCCTGGCGGGCTCACCGCGTTCTGGCACTTCATCACCAACCTGGAGATCGACCTCGACGGCGATCGCGCCACCGTCCGCTCGTTCCTGTGGCAGCCCTGTGTATCCGACGCCAACGCCTCCATCGCCGCCGGCCGCTACACGGACGAGGCCGTCAAAGTCGACGGCCGCTGGTTGTACCGCGTCAAACAGGTGCGCTTCCACTACTTCGGTCCGCTCGCGGAGGGCTGGGACGAGAACCAGTTCGCACTCGACTCGGCGCGACGCGCGGCGGTGAACGCGTGACCACCGAGTCCCCCGCCACCGCGGCGAGCGCAGCAGTCTGGTCACCGATTCTCGTGTTGCCGGAGTTCGTCGAGCTGCGACGACGACGCCGGGCGGTCACTGCCGGACTCGGCCTGATCGCGATCGCACTGTTCTCAGGCTTTCTCGTCGGATTCGCATTCTTCCCCGAATTCCTCGGCGACAACTCGGCGTTCGGCATTCCGCTGTCGCTGTGGGTGGTGTTCTCCCAGTTCGCCGGCACCTGGGTGCTCGTGTACGCGTACTTCCGACTCTCCCGCACCTTCATCCAACCCGCCGCCGATGCCGCCGTCCGGGCCATCGCGCAACGTGATCAGGAGCGTGCCTCATGACCGGCGACGCGGATTTCCTCGCCATCGGCATCTGCGCCGCCGTCATCTCGCTCACGCTGTGGGTGACGTTCGCCGCATCGCGCCGCAGCCGGAGCGCCACCGGATTCTTCGCTGCGGGACGCTCGATCACCGGCTGGCAGAACGGTTTCGCGATCGCCGGCGAATTCATTTCCGCCGGTAGCTTTCTGGGCACCACGGGCTTGATCTTCTACAAGGGCGTCGACGGCGCCGTCATTCTGTGCACGTCGGTGGTCTCCTTCCTCCCCGTCCTCTTCCTCCTCGCCGAGAAGATGCGGAATGTCGGAAAGTTCACTCTTGCCGATGTTCTGGTGTTCCGGACCGGTGCACGTCGCGTCCGGGTGGTGGTTGCGCTGAGCACCATCGTCACCGGCACGTTCGTGTTGCTCGCGCAGCTCGTGGCGGCGGGTGTCCTGCTCGAGTCCGTCTCGGGGATCCCGTTCGGCCTCTCCGTCGTGGTGGCCGGATCACTCATGGGCATCTACGTCTTCGTCGGCGGAATGCTGGCGACCACGTGGGTTCAGGTCATCAAGTCGTCCATCCTGTCGATCCTGGCGATCGTGGTGTGCCTCGGAATCCTCGCGAAGTTCGGTTTCAGCGTGCCCGGCATGCTCGGGGCGGCGACCTCGAATGCCGCGTCCGGAGATGCGATCCTCTCGCCGGGTCTGATCTTCGGGCAGACCGGTGCGATCAACCTGATCTCGTACTCCCTGGCGTTCGCGCTCGGCACAGCCGGTATGGCGCACATCCTGATTCGCTTCTTCACCGTCCCCGAGGCGGCGACCGCCCGGAAGTCGCTGGGCTGGACCGTCGCGCTGTGCAGCATCTTCTATCTGATCGTCATCGTGATGGGCTTCGGCACCGCAGCACTTCTCGGTCCCGACGGGGCGGATCGTGTCGGCGCCGGCGGCAATCTCGCAGCACCCACGCTGGTCACGGAACTCGGCGGAGGCGTCGGCACCATCGGTGGTTCGATCGCGCTGGCCATGGTGGCTGCCGTCGCGTTCGCGAGCATCGTCGCCGTCGTCGCGGGCGTCGTGATTTCGGCTGCGGGAACGTTCGCCCACGACGTGTGGCCCACCCTCACCCGCAGGAAGTCCGCCGACGCCGGCACGGAGACTGCGGATGCCCGCGAGGCGAAGATCGCCCGGTATGCGGCGGTCGCGTTCAGCGTCGCCGCGATCGGACTGACGATGGCGATCGGCGACACTACAAATATCACCTACTTCATGGGTATGGCCTTCATGGTCGCAGGCAGTGCGCACCTGCCCAGCCTGCTGCTCAGTCTCAACTGGCGGCGGTTCAACAGCACAGGCGCCGTGTGGGGCATCTCCGTCGGATTAGCATCCACCGTGGTCAGCCTGATGTTCACGGAGGCGCTCTGGCTGGGTAGTGGACCGGCGCCGCTGACCATTCAGTTGCCGGTGATCATCACGATGCCGCTCGGGCTCGCCGCCGCCGTGATCGGCTCCCTCGCCGGCGAACGCCTTCACGGACGTTCGGCAGATCGAGACGAGAAGTTCGCCGAGATGCTGGTGCGCGCCGAGACCGGTATCGGCGCGGAACTCGCCGAAACGCACTAGGTTTCACGCTCGGCCGATGCCCTCGCCGTSACGGCGAGGGCATCGGCCGGGACGTATGTCCGGCGCCACCCTGGACAGCACTTGTACCTATCGGTACAGTCTGTACTGAAAGGTACAAGAACTCCCGAAGGAGCGCCCACCATGTCCGTTCGCCCACCCGCACCCCCGTTCACGCTCGACACCGCGATCGCGAAGGTCCGT
Organism: Rhodococcus sp. P3_B8; assembly: GCF_056402775.1. Classification (NCBI taxonomy): domain Bacteria; kingdom Bacillati; phylum Actinomycetota; class Actinomycetes; order Mycobacteriales; family Nocardiaceae; genus Rhodococcus; species Rhodococcus sp. P3_B8. The sequence goes on along the minus strand of NZ_JBFUGT010000047.1, from coordinate 36,582 downwards.
GCCGCCGAGGACGGCTGGAATTCCCGTGATCCCGAGAAGGTCGCGCAGGCTTACACCGAGGACAGTTGGTGGCGCAATCGGTCCACCTTTCTGCAGGGGCGCCGCGAGATCGTCGACTTCCTCGCCGGGAAGTGGGACCGCGAACTGGAATACCGTCTGATCAAGGAACTGTGGGCGCACGACGGGAATCGGATCGCGGTCCGGTTCGCGTACGAGTTCCACGACACCGACGGGCAGTGGTTCCGCGCGTACGGCAACGAGAACTGGCAGTTCGACGACAACGGTCTGATGCGGTGGCGTCACGCCAGCATCAACGACGTGCCGATCGACGAATCCGACCGCAAGTTCTTCTGGGACATGTCCGGCGTGCGACCGTCGGATCATCCCGGACTGAGCGATCTCGGCCTCTGACCGCCACACGAGGAGTAGTCATGCCCCGAGCAGTAGCCGAGCGCGGCGACGTCGTCCCCGTGCTGGCGGAGGTGTTCCGATCCCACGGGTTCGACGGCGCGAGCCTGGCCGTCATCACCGAGCACACAGGACTCGGCAAAGGCAGCCTGTACAACTTCTTCCCTCGCGGCAAGGACGAGATGGCGGAGGCGGTCCTCGACGAGGTCGACGCCTGGTTCCAGACCGCCGTATACCTGCCGCTGCGCGGGTCCGAGCCCGCCACTGCCCGTCTGGAGCGGATGTTCGACGAGGTCGAGACGTACTTCCGGTCGGGACGCCGAATCTGCCTGTTCGGCGCGTTCGCGCTCGGCCTCGAACGCGACCGCTTCGCCGACCGGGTCCGCGCCTACTTCACCGACTGGGTCGATTCGCTCGCCGGCGCTCTCGCCGACACCGGCCACGGCAGGCAGTCGCGGCCGCTCGCCGAGGAGGTCGTCGCGGGAATCCAGGGCGCGCTCGTCCTCGCGCGCGCCCTGGACGACCCCGACAGTTTCACGCGCATCCTCACCCGGCTACGCCGCTCGGTCGGAGATCCGACGACATCGCGCGCGTAGGATTCGGATGCGTCAACTCGAGAAGTGAGGCAGCCGTGATCTTCATCGTCGTCAACTTCACCGTGAAACCGGACCACGCGGACGGCTGGCTCGACCTGGTGCAGCCGTTCACCGACGCGACCCGAAACGAACCGGGCAACCTGTGGTTCTACTGGTCGCGGGCGGTGGAGGATCCGAACCTGTACGTCCTCGTCGAAGCGTTCCGTGACGACGACGCCGCCGTCGCCCACGTGCAGAGCGAGCACTTCCAGAACGCCTTGCGCGAGTTGAAACCCGCCCTCGCGCAGACGCCGCGGATCATCAACACCACGATCGACGGCACCGAGTGGTCGCTGATGGGTGAACTCGAAGTCGACTGACCTCGTCCGGCTTCACCCTGAAGTCGCGTGCACCGCGCGTTAGCCTGGAAAACGTGGCTTCCGATCTCACCGAATTCGACGCAGTGATCTTCGACTTCTCCGGCACGCTGTTCCGGCTGGAGGAGGACGACAGCTGGATGGCCGACCTCACCGACCACGACGGTGAGCCGTTCGACCTCCACCAGCAGGCCGAGTTGATGCGGCGCATGACGGCGCCGGTCGGTCAGACCGTCGAGATGGATGCCGCCGAGCACCACGCGTGGACCAACCGCGACCTCGACCCTCGCTTCCACCGGCAGGCGTACCTCGACGTTCTGCGCAAGTCCGGGGTCGCACACGAGGACCAGGCGGTCGGACTGTACGAGCGGGTCATCGACCCGGGATGCTGGAGCGCATACCCCGACACCGCGGAAGTGCTTGCGTCACTGAAGGACCGGGGAATCAAGGTCGCGGTGCTGAGCAACATCGCGTTCGACATCCGGCCCGCGTTCGCGGATCTGGGAGTCGAGCATCTCGTCGATGCGTTCGTGCTGTCGTTCGAGGTGGGTGCGATCAAACCGGACCCGAAGATCTTCGAGCACGCTCTCGCCGCACTCGGTTCCGAGCCCGAACGTACTCTGATGATCGGCGACAGCGAGGAAGCCGACGGTGCGGCACGAAAGGTGGGCTGCGCGTTCGCACTCGTCGAACCCGTTCCCCTCGCGGAGCGCCCGGACGGTCTCCGAACAGCCCTCGGTGCCTTCGGCCTGTGAGTACTTATTAACCACGGGCGGTTAACAAGTACTCACGGGTGCGAAGCGCACAATCCGCGGCCGGTGACGAGAGGCAGGTCGAGTGCGGTCACCAATCCGGGCTTTGCCCCGACCACCGCGTGCACCGAAWTCACCAGCCGCATCGCGGTGACGATCATCCCCGACACGTTGTGGTCGCCGTTTTCGCCGTGGTGGTTGAACTCGACGGTCATCATCGGCTCGCCCGTGATGTCGATGCGGTAGCACCCGTCGCCGCGGGTCGGTTTCGGCCAGTCCGGTTTCTGTTCGGGGTGGGTGCGGGTGACGTGCTCGAGGACCACGCGAGGCACTCCGTCGACCGTGCCGACGACTTCGAACCGCACCGCCGCCGCCGTTCCCTTCGCGATGTGGCACGAGAGAATGTCCAGGTCCTGCTCGGCGGGGATGCGTTCGAATTTCTCCACCAGCGGTTCGTCGAGCGTGAGGTCCAGTCCCGCGGCGATCTGGCGGACGACGCTCCCCCATGCCAGAGACAGCACGCCCGGCTGGAACAGCATCGGCGTCTCCTCGACAGGTTTGCCGAAACCGAAGATCTCGGTCATCACCACCGGCTGGTAGTAGGTGGAGTAGTCGGCGATCTCGGCGCAGCGCACCTCGTCGATCCGCTGCGACAGGCTCGTCATGGCCAGCGGCAGAACGTCGTTCGCGAATCCGGGGTCGATACCGTTCACGTGGAGGCTCGCGTCTCCCTGCTCGCCGGCGCGGTGGATGCGGTCGACGAGTTCGTCCGGGACCACACCGATCGGGTACTGCAACAGAACAGGTCCCGAGGACACGACGTTGATGCCCGCCTCGAGGAAGGAGATCAGGTCCTCGATGGCGTCGAAGATGCGGTCGTCCGTCATCGCGGTGTGCACGATGCAGTCCGGCTTCAGGGCGAGAAGTGCTGCTTTGTCGTCGGTCGCCGCCACGCCGAGTTCTCTTCCGAGACCGGCCAGCTCCCCGGCGTCCTTCCCGACCTTCTCCGGATCGGACACCCACACACCGACCAGTTCGAGGTCGTCGCGGGCGTCGATCCCTGCGATGGCGTGACGCCCGACCGTACCGGTGGACCATTCGACGACGCGGTATCTCATGAGTTCTCTCCGAGTTCCAGAAGTAGCACCCCTCCCGCGAATGTAACAGGTTCTAGTTTACCGGGTGGACGATTGCCGAAGAGTGCTATCGCGGTTCGGCGTCAGGGAGAATCCATACGTATGACACCCACCGACGTCTACCGCGCACCGATGCGTTCCCGTCGCGACGACGTGGACCCAGGGCTCGCGGTGCAGCGCGCGCTCGCCATGCACGTGTGTGGAATCGGCGGTTTGCTGGCCCCACCTCCCGTCGATCTGAGTGAGGCGCTCGACGCGACCGAGCGCACCTACGGCGATCCGGCCGCACGCCGGCTCGAACGCTTCACGCAGGTGCTGGACGGATCGTTCGTCTGGTCGCGTGACGCCGACGGGCTCTACCTCCTCGGCCGGATCGACGGTCCGTGGCGCTACGACTCGAGTCCGGAGGCCACGGCTGTGGATCTGGTGCACCTCCGAGACTGCGAGTGGCTCGACGTACCCGTCGCCGAGCTCGACGTACCGCCCGCGACCGTGCACACCTTCGCCCGCGGTGGACGCAACTTCCAGCAGACCCACCACCCTGACATCGCCGAGCAGACGCGGCGCGTGTGGGACCGCGGAAGGCGGTGACCCGACGCGCCGCGCCGAACGTGGCTGTCCGACCTCCCCGCCGTCGTCGAAACGCTGAGTCGGGAGTGGTCGCTGGACATCGGTCGCCCGTTCCAGCCGGGCGGCGTGACGTCCTGGACGGCGCCCGCACGTCCCGCCGCCGGCGAACGCGTGGTGCTGAAGGTCGGCTGGCGACACGACGAGGCACTGCACGAGTCGGACGGACTCGCGGCCTGGGACGGTGACGGCGCCGTCCGACTGCTCGACCACCGCGTGCTCGACCACACCACGGCGCTGCTCCTCGACTCGGGCACATGGGCGCGATGCTCCGCCCGTGAGTACTTATTAACCGCCCGTGGTTAATAAGTACTCACAGGCGGAGCTACCAGCGGTACCCGAGCAGGCCCAGGACGAATTCGAGCCAGTCGGGAAGTCCGGGATCGCGGAACATCGAGGGCCTCCTCAGCACGGTGTAACGGTGTCGACCTGTCTATCGGCACCGAAGACCCCGGCGTTAGAGCACTGCATCTCGTCGGATTTACAAATCTTCATATTTGTCTAGCCTCTGGATCAAAGTCAGTGTACTGTCCAAATGAGAGTGAGCTGGTTCATACCGGCACGGCTACTGGACGAGGAGGTTCGGATCGTGACGACGTCGAATGTCGGCAGGATTTCAGGAGAGGCGCCACCGGAAGCGTGGCGTGACCGCAAGCGCTACCTGTGGTTGATGGGATTGATTCCCCCGACCGCAGTGTTCCTCGCTGCGGGGCTCGTGTGGGCTTTCAACCAATTGGGATGGTCGGCGGCTGCTCCGGTGTGGTGGTGGATCGGCGCCCTGCTGTTGTTCGGACTGCTTCCGCTCCTCGACAGGTTCTTCGGGCCCGACGGCCAGAACCCGCCCGAGGAAGTGATGGAACAGCTCGAGAACGACAGGTACTACCGGTACTGCACCTACGTATTCATCCCGTTCCAGATGGCGAGCCTGGTGTTCGCGTGCTACCTCTGGTCGGCGGACAACCTCTCCTGGCTCGGCATCGACGGCGGCCTCGGGCTGGTGTCGAAGGTCGGCGTCGCGTTCAGCGTCGCCGTCATGGGCGGCATCGGCATCAACACCGCACACGAGATGGGCCACAAGAAGACCGAGCTCGAACGGTGGCTGGCCAAGATCACTCTCGCGCAGACCTTCTACGGTCACTTCTACATCGAGCACAACCGGGGCCACCACGTTCGGGTTGCCACGCCGGAGGATCCGGCGAGTTCACGCTTCGGCGAGAGCTTCTGGACGTTCCTGCCCCGCAGCGTCTGGGGAAGCCTGAAGTCGTCCTGGGAGCTCGAGAAGACGCGGATGCAGCGACTTGGCAAGAGCACGTGGAGCATTCACAACGACGTGCTCAATGCCTGGCTCATGTCGGTGGTGCTGTTCGGTGTGCTCATCACCGTCTTCGGTCCGGTCGTCATCCCGTTCCTGATCATTCAGGCGGTCTACGGTTTCTCTCTCCTCGAGACGGTCAACTACCTCGAGCACTACGGCTTGATGCGTCAGAAGACCGCCAGCGGCCGCTACGAGCGCTGCGCTCCCGCACACAGCTGGAACTCCGACCACATCGTCACCAACATCTTCCTCTACCACTTGCAGCGTCACAGCGACCATCACGCGAACCCGACCAGGCGGTACCAGACGCTCCGGAGCATGGACGGCGCCCCCAACCTGCCCAGCGGCTACGCCAGCATGATCACGCTCGCGTACTTCCCACCGCTCTGGCGCAAGGTGATGGATCACCGCGTGCTCGACCACTACGACGGCGACATCACCCGTGTGAACATTCAACCCGGCAAGCGCGAGAAGGTGCTGGCCAAGTACAGCGGCGGAGTTCGGTGATGGCCGCCTACCAGTGCCCGGTCTGCGACTACGTCTACGACGAGGCGTCCGGCGCACCGCGTGAGGGATTCCCCGCCGGCACCGCGTGGACCGATGTGCCCGACGACTGGTGCTGCCCCGACTGCGGGGTCCGCGAAAAGATCGATTTCGACCCGAAGGTGGCGTGACATGAGTATCGATTTCAAGCTTTACCGCTGCGCCCAATGCGGATTCGAGTACGACGAGGCCGAGGGCTGGCCGGAGGACGGCATCGAGCCCGGCACCAGGTGGGACGATATTCCCGAGGACTGGTCGTGCCCCGACTGTGGGGCCGCCAAGGCGGACTTCGACATGGTCGAGGTCAGCCGGGCATGAGCGCAATGCCGAATCTCTCCACGGAACTGTCGACGGTGGTCATCGTCGGGTCCGGTATCGCAGGGGCGAGCGCCGCGCAGACGCTCCGGTCGGAAGGCTTCAGCGGGCGCGTCGTCCTGATCGGAGACGAACCCGCACCGCCGTATCGGCGGCCGACGGTGTCGAAGGACCTCCTGTCGGGTGCCACTGCCCCGGAGAAGGCCGCGCTGAAGCCGGACTCTTTCTGGAAGGAAAGAGATATCGAATTGATCACCGGTGCAACGGCAGTCGAACTCGACACCCGGCGGAAGTTGCTGACGCTCTCCTCCGGCGACACACTGCAGTTCAGTGCCCTTCTGCTCGCGACCGGTGGCCGGGCCCGAAAACTCGAGGGTGTCTCCGGTGCGCACGTCTTCACTCTGCGGTCGATGGCCGATGCCGATTCCCTTCGCGAGTCGATTCGGCGCACCGGTTCCCTGCTCGTGATTGGCGGGGGTCTCATCGGATGTGAGGTCGCGGCCACGGCGAGGTCGCTCGGCGCGGAGGTCACCGTCCTCGAACGAGACCCGTCGCTCCTCAGTCGAATTGTGCCCCCGGAAATCTCGACGATGATCGCGTCGCTGCACTCCGAGAACGGCGTCGACGTCTGCACGGATGTCGCATTGTCGTCGCTCGACGTGAGCGACGACGGCTCCGTCCGCGCCACCGCAGACGACGGTCGCAGCTGGAGTGCAGGCACCGTCCTCGTGTCGGTCGGCACCGTCCCCGAGGTGACGCTCGCGGTCGCGGCGGGACTGCGCGTCCACAACGGCATCACCGTCGATGAGCGGTTTCGCACCTCGGCCGACGGCGTCTACGCGGCCGGAGACGCCGCCAACCTCCCCGGTGCGCGTGTCTCCGAGCGTTTCCGTTCCGAACATTGGAACGGCGCTCAGGCACAGGGGATTGCCGCCGCGCACTCCATCCTCGGGAAACCCACGCCGTTCACCGACGTTCCGTGGGGATGGTCCACGCAGTACGGCCACAACGTGCAGTTCGCCGGCACGACCCGTTTCGACGACGACTACGTGATCCGCGGTTCGATCGACGATCGCGATTTCACAGCGGTCGCGGTGCGTGCGAGCACGCCGGTCGGGGTCATCGCCGTGGGCCGCCCGAAAGACCTCCGAACCGTGCGCACCATGATCGCCCGGGGCGGCACAGTCGACCGCGCCGCATTGGCGGACGAGTCGGTTGCTCTGACCGACGTGCTCGCCGGCGAGCGGGAAGGTCGGGTTCCGGCCGCCCGCTAGCATCGAGGTCATGTCCGCAGACGACCGCACCGAGCGACAGAGTCGATACCGGCTGGCCGCGACGTCGCTGATGCGGGAGACAACCCTCGATGCGCTCCGGGAACTGCTGCTCGAACGTCCCTGGCCGACAATCACCATGACCGACGTCGCGGTCGCCGCCGGGCTGAGCAGGCAGACGATCTACAAAGAGTTCCGCTCGCGGCGCGGCCTGGCGGAGGGGTACGCACTTCGGCTGACCGACAGCCTCGTCACCGTCATCGAATCCGCTCTGTACGAGAACCCCGGCGACGCGACAACTGCTCTGCGGGAAGGTTATGCGACGTTCTTCGAACTCAGCGGAGCCGATCCCCTGGTGATGTCGCTGCACCAGGGGAAGGCACCCGAGGATCTGCTGCGCCTGATCACGACGGACAGCAACATCATCATTCGTCCCGCGGCCGATCGGCTCGCAGTGACGTTGCAGCGGTCGTGGGTGAACTCGTCCCCGGACGATGCGGACATCATCGCGCACGCCATCGTCCGGCTCGCCTTGAGTTTCATCGCCAACCCACCCGAGGACACCGCGGCGGCGTCGGCGAACACCGCCCGGCTGTTCGCCCCGTTCGTTGCGGCTCCGCCACCCGTGAGTACTTATTAACCGCCCCACGTTAATAAGTACTCACGGGGTGTCAGCCCAGCGGGGTGCCGACGTAGTTCTCGGCGATGAGGGTGCGGCCGGCGACGGAGCGGGTGACCATGTCGAGTTCGGCGACCTGCCGCTTGTGGCCGAATCCGGTGTCGTCGGGGAGTCGGTGCAGCATCGAGGACATCCACCAGGAGAAGTGCTGGGTCCGCCACACGCGTGGGAGGACGCTGTCGGTGTAACCCTCGAGCCCGGCCCGGCTGCGGGTGGCGAAGTATTCGGCCATCGCCTTGGAGAGGAAGTACACGTCGGCGATCGCCAGGTTCATGCCCTTCGCGCCGGTGGGGGGCACGGTGTGGGCGGCGTCGCCGGTGAGGAAGAGGTTGCCGTGCTGCATGGGTTCGCACACGAAGCTGCGGAACTGCAGGATCGACTTCTGGAAGATCTTGCCGTCCTTGATCTCCGCGCCTTCGCCGTCGACGCGGGCGTGCAGCTCCGACCAGATGCGGTCGTCGGACCAGTTGTCGATGGAGTCGTCCGGGTCGACCTGCAGGTAGTGCCGCTGGACCTCCGGGGTGCGGGTGCTGATGAGCGCGAAGCCGCGGGGGTGGTTGGCGTAGATCAGTTCCTCGGACGACGGCGGGGCCTCGGCGAGGATGCCGAACCAGGCGAACGGGTACTGGCGGAAGTGGTCGGTGCGCACGGTGGTCTCGGGGATGAGACCGCGGGTGGTGGTCCGCGAGCCGTCGCAACCGGCGACGAGCGCACAGGTGAGTGTCTGCTCGTTGCCGTCGGCGTCGAGGTAGGTGATCTTCGGGTTGTCGGACGTGTGGTCCAGAACCTGCACGTCGGAGACGCCGAAGCGGATGTCGCCGTCGTCTTCGAGACGCCGGGCGATGAGGTCTTTGAGGACCTCGTGCTGCGGGTAGACGGTGACGGCGCGGCCGCCGGTCAGTTCGTCGAAGTCGATGCGGTGGCCGCGGCCGCCGAACCGCAGTTCGATGCCGTGGTGGGTGAGTCCTTCACGCTTGACGCGGTCGCCGAGTCCGGTGTCGACCATCAGGTCGACGGTGTTCTGTTCGAGCACACCGGCCCGGATCGTGCCCTCCACCTCCTCGCGGGTGCGGCTTTCGAGCACGACGGAATCGATGCCCTTCAGGTGCAGGAGATGGGACAGCATCAGTCCTGCGGGACCCCCGCCGACGATCCCGACCTGTGTGTTCATGAGCAGACTCCTCGCGTAGTTCGTGACACCAGTCACTGTGCTGCCCGCCGTGTGATCGCAACACCCCCTCTTTCACTGAGTGAAAGACGAGCTACGCGACGCCGCGGGAAATGCCGCGTGCGGCCGCCCGCACCGCCGGGATCAGGGGCGCGGGATCCTTCTCCGCCGGAACCACGACGGACACCGCTGCCACCACCTCACCCGTCGACCGCGACACCGGTGCGRCCACGGCCAGCGTTCCGACGTTGAGGTGTTCGCGGCACGTGACCCAGCCGGTTCGGCGGATGTCGTCGAGGGTGCTGCGCAGGCGATGTTCGGTGGTGATGGTCGACGGGGTGAAGCGTTCGAGGCCCGCCGCGAGGACCTCGTCGAGCAGGTCCTTGCCGCCGAACGCCAACAGCACGAGGCCGCCGCTCGACGCGTGCAGCGGCAACCGGCCGCCGGCCCTCCCGACGACGGTCACGGCACCGCGCGCCGACAACCGTTCGATGTAGAGCGCCTCCAGATCCTCCCGGACCACGAGCTGGACGTTCTCACGCGTCGCCTCGTACAGGTCCTCGAGGTAGGGCAACGCCACCTGCCGCAATCCGTGGGCGCGGGGCGCGAGCGCACCCAACTCCCACAGCCGCACCCCGATCTCGTAGTGCCCGTCGTCGACGCGTTCGAGCGCGCCGTTGCCGACCAGTTGACGGCACAGCCGGTGCACCGTGGGCAGCGGCAGTCCGGTGCGCCGGCTCAGCTCCGACTGCGACAGCCGAGGGCGCTCCGAGGTGAACGAACCCAGCACCAGGAAGGCGCGTCCCAGCATGCTGCGGTCGTCTTCGGACATGCCGCCAGTATCCCGGTCACCACCAGCGGGTGGCCATGCCGATCTGACGGTCGAGTTCGGGGACGAGACTCCGGACGTACGTCGCCGAGAGGTGATGCGAATCGTGATACACGAGGATGTTTCCCTGCACCGCACGGCAGATCGCCACGTCACACACGGCGTCCGTGAGGTCGAGCGGATGCACCGACGGCAGGTCGCGGGCCGCCTCGAGGGTGGGGTTGTCCGGGGCCAGCACGTCGTCCCGGCGCATCCCGCAACTGTCGGCGTCGCCGCCGTCGGCGAGGCAGTCGACGACCGAATACGGGACGCCGTCGTTGTGCAGCCACGGGGTGTCGCGGATGCCGAGGAACGGGAGCCCGAAATCCGCCAGCCGCGCCCACAGGCCCACGTAGTCGTCGGGGGTGACGTCGCCGGCGCCCTCCTCGTTGGGACGCGAGGACGTCGAGAACACCCAGTCCGGTCGGTGATCACGGAGACGGTCGAGGACGTCGCGGGACCAGTCGCCGCAGTCGGGATACGGCTCGCCGGCGAGCAGCGGATCGTCCGCGACGGTCAGCGGGCACCCCATCTTGAGGTACGTCTCGACCCGGATGCCGCGCTGTTGCCCGATGCGATCGAGCGCGGGCACCCAGTGCTCGGCGTGGGAACTGCCCACCACGGCGATCGTCCGGTCGGCGGTGAGGTCGCCGTACACGCAGGTGACGACGTCGCGGGTGCTCAGATCGGAGATGCAGCCGTCGAGGGTCGGCTGCGGAAGATCTCCCGACGCCTCGAGCAGGGTGGGTCGCATGTCCGTGCGCGGCGCGAACGCGCCGTCGGTCAACGACGCCGCACCCGGGTACAGCCACGGGTCCAGCTCGCCGACCCGCGCGGTCGTCTCGGGGTTGCGGACCAGATACACGTGCCAGCCGGACGCGGTCCCCACCACGGCGACGCCGAGGATCGCGACCAGCGCGGTCAGCGCTCGCCTCGGCCGGGCCGACCCGGTCTGGAACCGCTCTTCGATCAGCCGCTGGGTGAGCCACGCCAGCACCAGCGACACGAGGATCACCGCGAGTCCGCCGAGCGCTCCGACCGCGGGCCGCTCCCGCCACGTGAGGTAGAAGATGAGGATCGGCCAGTGCCACAGGTACAGCGAATACGCCAGGCCACCGAGTTCGACGAACGGCCGCGACGCCATCATCGTCACGATCCCCGGCTGCTCGGACGGGCCTGCGCCCGCGAGGATCAGCGCCACCGCCGCACCGACCGGGATCAGGGCCACCGGACCGGGGAACAGGGCGGCGCCGTCGACGAGGAACCCGCATCCGAGGACCACGGCGAACCCCGCCACCGCGAGGACGGTCCGCGACCACCGGGGCAGCGCGACCCGATGCACGACGAGCGCGAGCAGCGCCCCCGCGAGCAACTCCCACAGTCGCGCGAACGTGTCGAAGTACGCCCACGACTGCCGGTCCTGCGACAGCACGGCCGCGTAGGCGAACGACGCCACCAACCCGAGAACGAGGACACCACCCAGCACGCGGCGGAGGAGGTCCGGTCGGCAGCGACGACGGCACGTCCACGCGATCCCGGCCACCACCGCGAGGGCGACCAGGTAGAACTGCCCCTGCACGGACATCGACCACAGGTGCTGCAGCGGACTGACCGACGCGTCGGCGGCGGCGTAGTCGGATGCYGTCCGGGCCAGCTGCCAGTTCTGCACGTACAGAAGTGACGCGAGGATTTGGTCCGCGATCCCCGACCACTGCGTGAACGGCCGCTGCATCACCGTCACGACCGTGGTCGCGGCCGACACCAGCACGAGCGCGGGCAGCAGCCGGCGGGCGGTGCGCCGCAGGACGGCGGGAATCGACGGACCCGAATCCGCCCCGGCGCGTCGCACGAGCATGCCCGTGAAGAAGAACCCGGAGAGGACCAGGAAGATGTCGACGCCGCCGGACACCCGCCCGAACCACACGTGATAGACCACGACCAGCGCGATCGCGATTCCGCGCAGACCGTCGAGGTCGTACCGGTAACCGCTCACGGCCGACGGTGGCGCCGCGGCGTGGCTCGGACGGCTCGCAGCCACCTGGGGGTTGGGTCTCACAATCCGTCCTGGCTCATCGACTCGGTACCCGATCGATTATCCACACGGGGTTTACCAGTTCTTGACCAACCGGGGCGTGGAGTAGCCGATGTTTGACAGGCAACTATGGCGCGCCACACAATAAGTCCGCGTATAGAACTAGGGTTCGCATCGCGAACAACCCGCGCACATCACCGCCGAACGTCGAGGACACCATGACCACTTCCCAACGAAGCGCCGCCCGCGCCTCCACCGCCCTCTGGGTAGCGCCCCTCTGCTGGGTAGCCGTACTGCTCGACGGTTTCGACCTAGTGGTCCTCGGCGCCGTCATCCCTTCCCTCCTCGACTACGAGGACTGGGGGCTCTCGACAGGAACGATCACGTTCATCTCGACTTTCGGCCTGGTCGGCATGACGATCGGAGCGCTGGTCATCGGGACGCTGACCGACGTCATCGGACGCCGGCGCGCCCTTCTGTATGCCGTTGCGGCGTTCTCCGTTCTCACGCTCCTCTGCGCCGTGGCGCCCAATCCGTTCTTCTTCGGACTGTTCCGCTTCCTCGCCGGAGTCGGACTCGGCGGCGCACTGCCGACGGCGCTGGCCCTGGTCAACGAGTTCTCGAAGAGGCAGGGCGGCGGTTCCGCGTCGACGCTGCTGATGACCGGATATCACGTGGGTGCCGTCGCAACCGCTGCGCTGGCGATCGTGCTGATCGAACCGTTCGGCTGGCGTTCGATGTTCGTCGTCGGCGCCCTGCCCGCCGTGGTCCTGATTCCGCTGATGCTGCGCTACCTCCCCGAGTCCCCCTCGTACCTGCTGGCACACGGCAAGCGCGCCGAGGCCGAGGCCGTCGCGAAGCAGTACGGCCTGGAACTGGAGGCTGCACCCGCCGCCGACGCTCCCGTCGCGGCCTCGGCCAACCCGGTGCGCGCCCTGTTCTCGCGCCCGTTCCTGCGCAACAGCATCGCCATCTGGGTCACGTCGTTCATGGGACTGCTGCTCGTCTACGGTCTCAACACGTGGCTGCCGACGATCATGCGCGAGGCGGGCTACAACCTCGGCGCGTCACTGACGTTCCTGCTGATCCTCAACGCGGGCGCGGTGGTCGGACTGCTGATCGCGGGCGGCGTCGCCAACAAGATCGGCCCGCGCACCGCGGCCATCATCTGGTTCGCGGGCGCCGCGGTGTTCCTCGCCCTGCTCAGCGTCAAGGTGTCGTTCGGCATCTACGCCCTGGTGTTCCTCGCCGGCTGCTTCGTGTTCAGCGCACAGGTTCTCGTCTACGCGTTCACGAGCGCGAACCACCCGCCGCAGATCCGCGCCACCGCGCTCGGCTGGTCGGCCGGTGTGGGCCGGGTGGGCGCGATCTGCGGTCCGATCCTCGGCGGCGTCCTGCTGGGCGCGGGCTACGCGGTGCCGTGGGGCTTCTACGCATTCGCCCTGGTAGGGCTGTTCGGAGCGATCGCCATCTCGTCCACCCGGACGGTGCGCTGAACTCTTGACAGCCGTCCGATGAGTTTCGGGCGTGGGCGCGGTCTATATCGGCGAGGATGAATCGACGAGGACCTGCGAGAGGAACTGCGCCATGAAACCCATCACCCCCTGCCTCTGGTTCGACACCCAAGGCGAAGAGGCCGCGAAGTTCTACACGTCGCTGTTTCCGAATTCGCGGATCACGGAGGTCACCCACTACGGTCCGAACACTCCCGGTCCGGAGGGGGCGGTGTTGACAGTGTCCTTCGAGATCAACGGGCAGCCGTTCATCGCGCTCAACGGGGGCCCGCAGTTCACGTTCGACGAGGCCATCTCCTTCGAGATCCTGTGCAAGGATCAGGCGGAAGTGGACCGGTACTGGGACGCCCTCACCGGCGACGGCGGTGAGGAGAGCCAATGCGGTTGGGTCAAGGACCGTTTCGGCGTCTCCTGGCAAGTGGTGCCCGAGCGGCTGTACGAACTCATGCGCGACCCGGACACCGAGAAGGCGCAGCGCGCCATGCAGGCCATGCTGCAGATGCGCAAACTCGACGTCGCCGAACTCGAGAAGGCGTTCGCGCAGGCGTGATGCCTGCCGACGAGAAGGTGGACGGCATGAGCGCGGACGGCAAGACCCACATCAACGGGGTGCACACCGTTGCGGTCCCCGTGACCGATCAGGATAGGGCGCTCGAATTCTATGTGGGCGCACTCGGTTTCGAACGCCGCATGGATGCGGAGTTCAGCCCCGGACAGCGGTGGGTGGAGGTGGCGCCACCGGGATCGGCGACGTCGATCGCGCTCGTGCCCGCACGCGACGGCGTCCCCGCGGGCGTCGAGACGGGCATCCGACTGACCACCTCGGACGCCGACGCCGACCATGCGACCCTGTCGGCGAACGGCGTCGACGTGGACGCGGAGGTGCTGCGGATGGGCGACTACGTGCCGCCCATGTTCTACTTCCGTGACCCGGACGGCAACAAACTGGTCATCGTCGAAGTGGGGTGAGCTGCACCCCCGACGACAGGGTCAGCACCTGGTCGGCGCGTTCCGCGTCGCAGGATTCGTGTGTGGCCACGACGACGGTCGCACCGCGCGCGGCCTCTTCGCCGACGACGTCGCCGATCACCGCGCGGGCTTCCGCGTCGAGACCGGTGGTCGGCTCGTCGAGGAGTAACAGGTCGCCGCGTTGCACGAGCGCCTGCGCGAGCAGGGCACGTTGACGCTGGCCGCCCGACAGTGTGCCGATCCGCCGCCGGCCGAGGTCTGCGAGACCGAGCCTGCCCAGCGCCTCGTCGACGGCCTCCCGGTCGCCGGGAGTGAGCCGTCGCCACAAGCCACGCCGGCGCCAGGCTCCCATGGCCGCCACCTCGCGCACGGTCAGCGGTAGCTGATCGCTCACCGCATTGCGTTGCGGCACATATGCCGTGCCCAACCCCTTCGTGCCGTCGATCCGTCCCGCCGTCGGTCGCGCGATGCCGGCCAGGCACTGCAGGAGCGTCGACTTCCCCGAACCGTTGTGCCCCACGACGGCCGTGACCGTACCCGGCGCGAGCCGGGCGCTCACACCGTTCAACGCCGGGGTCTGGCCGTACCGAACCTCGATTTCGCTTACGACAATCATTATCGTTAGATTAGCAGAGTGCAGTGGCTACTCGACCCCCTGATGGTGTCCTTCGTCCGGCGTGCGCTCTTCGCGGGAATGCTGGTGTCCGTGCTCTGCGGGCTGGTGGGCACGTGGGTCGTGTTGCGCGGCATGGCCTTCATGAGCGAGGCCATCTCGCACGGCATGCTGCCCGGCGTGGCCGTCGCCTATCTCGCCGGCGCGAATCTCCTCGTCGGCGCGGCCGCGAGTGCGGTCGTCATGATCCTCGGCGTCGCCTGGGTGTCGAAGAACTCGCGACTGTCCGAGGACACCGGGATCGGCCTGCTGTTCGTCGGCATGCTCGCGCTGGGTGTCGTGATCGTCTCGCGTGCAAGGTCGTTCGCGGTCGATCTCACAGCCTTCCTGTTCGGTGACGTCCTGTCGGCGACACCGGGAGACCTGATCTGGCTCGCGGCGGCGGCCGCGGTCGCCGGGATCGTCTCGGTGATCGCGTACCGCCCGTTCGTCACCCTCGTCTTCGACGAACGCAAGGCCCACACCCTGGGCCTGCAACCACGGTGGGCGCACCTCGCACTGCTCGCTCTGGTGGTCCTCGCGGTGGTCGCGTCGTTCCGCATCGTCGGCACCCTCCTCGTGTTCGGTCTCCTCGTCGCCCCGTCCGCCACCGCAGCACTGTTCGGCAGGTCGATCGGCGCGACGATGGCGATTGCCGTGCTCCTCGGCTGGTCCGCCACATTCGCCGGGCTGATCGTGTCGTGGAATGCCGACACCGCTGCGGGCGCGACGATCGCCGGAATCGCCGTGCTCCAGTTCTTCGTCGCAGCCCTCGCCCGGTCGGCGGCGCGACGACTTCGGCCTGCCCTTCGGCCAACCCCGATACCCGTTCGATAGATGGAGACCATGAATGCCGAACACCACCCTCGCCCGCGCAGCAATTGCCGCGGTCGCCGCGCTGGCCCTCGGAGCCTGCGCATCTCCACAGGAGGAGGCCGCGTCCCCCGACGGCCGGAGTCAACCGGGTAGCGACCTTGCCGCCGAGGCCGGATCCACCGAGGTCGACGGGCCCGAACCCCGGCTCGTCGTGTCGGACGCCGACTCCGGCCGGGTGGACGTGCTCGACCTCGCTACGGCAGAGAGACTCCATTCGTTCGAGTTCGACAATCCGGCGCGGGTGACGACGGTGAAGGACCGCTACGCGTTCGCCGTGGACGGCGCCGGTGGCGCGGTGCATGTCGTGGACGCCGGTTCCTGGACCATCGATCACGGTGACCACACCCACTCGTCCACCAAACCGCCGGTCGAACTCGGCGCCCTCGAGGGTGGCAAGCCTGCGCACGTGATCGAAGGCGACGACAAGGTGGCGACGTTCTTCGACGGCGACGGACTCGCCCGCGTGATCGATTTCGCCGCCCTCCGCAAGGACAGCATCGACGTCGGGGCCGTCGTGGACGCCGACGCACCGCACCACGGCGTCGCCCTGCCGATCGCCGATGGTTTCGTGGTGTCGCACTCGGCCGCGGACGGAAGCGATTCCCGCCCCGGCACGTTCGAGGTCCACACCGCGCACGGGGAGGTCGAGCAGAGCTTCGACACCGCCTGCCCGAACATGCACGGCACGGCGGTGTCCGACACGAACGTGCTGGCCGCGTGCGACGACGGACTGTTCCTCGCGACCACCGCCGCCGGGGCGTGGACGTCGGAGAAGGTTCCGTACCCGGCAGGCATCGGCGCCGCCACCCGACCCACGTCGTTCCGCGGACACGACGGCCTGCCGATCCATGTCGCCGCCGCCGGACCCGCTGCCACCAACGACGGGGTGCTGGTCTTCGATGCCCGCACCCGCGGGTGGACGCACGTCCGGACGCCGGATCGCGCGCTGAGCGTCGCACTGGCGGGCGACGGTCGCTCCGTGTTCGCGGTCCTCGCGGACGGCACCTTCCGCGTGTACGACACGACGACCGGCGCGGAGACGGCGTCCTCGCACGTGCTGGCCGCCCCTTACGACGGGAGCGACGAGTCCGCAACGCTGCCTGCCGTCGTCGTCGGCGGCACCCGCGCGTACGTCTCGGATCCCGCATCGAAGACGGTGACCGAGATCGACTTCCGGGACGATGCGCGGGTGGCGCGAACTCTCGACGTCGGAGTCGCCGCGTCCACCCTCGGCGTGGTGGGGCTGTGACCGGGATGCGGCGCCTGCTGCCGCTGACCCTGCTGGCCGCACTCGCGGCGCTGTCCGTGACGGCGTGTTCCCCGGGCGCCTCCGACGGACCGGTCGTGGTCGTGACCACGAACATTCTGGGCGACGTGGTGCAGAACGTCGTCGGCGACGAGGCCGACGTGATGGTGCTGATGCCGAGAGGCGCCGATCCCCATTCGTTCGAGATCTCCGCGTCGGACGCCGCGCGGGTGGAGCGCGCCGACCTCCTCGTGTCGAACGGTCTCGGACTCGAGGAGGGAATCGGCAAGACCGTCGACACCGCACACTCCGAGGGAGTTCCGATCCTGCAGGTCGGTGAGGCCGTGCGGCCGATCGAGTACCGTTCCGGAAAGTCCACGGGCACCCCGGATCCGCACATCTGGACCGATCCGGACCGGGTACGCGAGGCCGTTGCACTGATCCGCGACGCGGTGATCGACCACGTGCCGGAGATCGACGCGGGGGCCGTCCGCCAGAACTCGGACAGCTACGCCCGGCAACTCGAAGAACTCACTGCCCGGATGACGGACAGATTCGCGGCCGTCCCCGCAGACCGGCGAAAGCTGGTGACCAATCATCACGTCTTCGGTTATCTGGCCGAACGTTTCGGCTTCGACACCGTGGGGGCGGTGATTCCCAGCGGGACCACCCTGGCGTCGCCCAGCGCGTCGGACCTCTCGGACCTCGCCGCGACGATCACCGCATCGCGGGTTCCCGCGATCTTCGTCGACTCCTCGCAGCCCGATCGGCTCGCGCAGGTCTTGGCCTCGGAGGCCGGTGTTCCCGTCGACGTCGTCTCGCTGTTCACGGAATCACTGGGCGAAAACGGCTCGGGCGCGGGCACGTACATCGAGATGATGGATTCGAACTCCCTGGCGATCGCGGAGGGGTTGAAATAGCGATGCATTCACACATGCACACTTCCAACTTTGACAACCGTTTGCAATAAGAGTTAATTCTCCTGGGTGACCCTTACGCGTAGACCTCTCCCCACCGCCGTTGCCGCCGTGGCACTCTCGGCGACACTGCTCACGTCCTGCTCCACCGACTCCGGCACGGCCGAAGCGACCACCACCGACTCGGCCACACCGCGGCTGGCACTGAGCTACGACGGCGGCGTGCTGGTTCTCGACGCGCAGAGCCTCGACGTGGTCGGTTCGGCCGAGGTGGACGGATTCACCCGGCTCAACCCCGCAGGCGACGACCGGCACGTGCTGGTCAGCACCGGAAACAGTTTCACCGCCCTCGACACCGCCGAACCCGCCCTCACCGACGTCGCGTTCGAGGCGAAGACGCCCGGACACGTGGTCCGGCACGACGGCAAGACCGTGTTGTTCGACGACGGCACCGGACTGGTGCGCGTGTTCGATCCGGCCGGACTCTCCGAAGGCACACCCGACACCACCGAGTTCACGACGCCGGAGGCGCATCACGGAGTGGCCGTGGAACTCTCCGACGGCAGCCTGCTCACCACCGTCGGCAACGAGGACGAGCGCACCGGCATCGTCGTACTCGACCGCGACCGCAAGGAGATCGCGCGCAACGAGGACTGCCCCGGTGTGCACGGTGAGGCCGTCGCCGCCGGCGAGACGGTGGTCGTGGGATGCCAGAACGGCCTGCTGATCTACCGGGGCGGCGTCATCACCAAGGTCACCAGCCCGGACCCCTACGGGCGCATCGGAAACCAGGCCGGCGACGAGGATTCACCGATGATGCTGGGCGACTACAAGACCGATCCCGACGCCGAACTCGAACGCCCCGAACGGGTCTCGCTCACCGACACCGCCACCGGACAACTCACCCTCGTCGACCTGGGCACCAGCTACACGTTCCGCTCGCTCGGTCGAGCCCCGCACGGTGAGGCCCTCGTCCTCGGCACCGACGGCGCCGTGCACGTGATCGACCCGAACAGCAAGGCGGTCAGCCGCACCGTCGACGTCCTCGATCCGTGGACGGAGCCGGACAAGTGGCAGTCGCCGCGGCCCGCGCTGTACGTGCAGGACCACACCGCCTACGTGACCGACCCCGCGAACAAGAAGATCCACACGATCGACCTCGACACCTGGACCGTATCCGGGCAGGCCGACCTGCCGGAGACCCCGAACGAGATCACCGGCGTCACGGGCTGATTCGCTTACCGCGGCGTCAGTCTTCGGTTTCCAGCGGTCCCAGTTCCGCGTCGAGCGCCTCCTGCACCACCGCCATCGCCGACAACCCGGCGGGGGCGCCGCAGTAGGCGCTCGCGTGGATCACCGCCTCGACGATCTCGGTGCGGGTCAGACCGTTTCGCAGTGCACCCCGCACGTGGCCCTTCAGTTCACCGTGCGCACGCAGCGCGATGAGCATGCCGAGGTTGAGGAGGCTGCGGCTGCGCCGGTCCAGCCCCGGCCGGTTCCACACGGCGTCCCAGACGTGCTCGGTGACGAACTCCTGCAGCTGTTCGCTGTCGGTCCCCGCCGTGCGAGTGAGTGCCCGCTCGACGAAGTCGGGGCCCATCACCTCACGCCGCACCGTCAGCCCCGCCTCGACGGCCGGACTCCGCTTCCCGGGTTCTTCACTGGTCATGGGTTCACTCCTGTTCACAGCGTCTACGTGTTCAGGAGTCACTCTACGAGTCGACGCGGTCGGCGCGGGTGAGTGCGACGACGTCGCGGACGGAGTGGGCGTGCGGGATGTGCCCGAGCCCACCCTCGTACCGCAGCCTCCGCGGGAGCAGCCCGTCGGCCGGGTTGACCGACACGTGGGTCCGCGAGCGGGCCACCCTCGATCGCCATCGCCCCGGCCGCGACGCGCGCTCGGTCGCGTCGCCGACCCTCACGACGAGCGGAGTAGCACCGAACCGGATCCGGGCGTAGCCGAGAGCAACCGCCAGGGCGTCGTTCACCCCGGCCACCGTCGCATGACCACGCTTCCCCGTGCTCAACCCGTGCCCGGGGAGGTCCACGACGACGACGTCGACCCCGTTCTCCGCCAATTCCGCGGCGAACGGGGTGAGATACCGCGCGTGGAGCCCGGGTGGCGCGGGCAGGACCACGGTGGCTGCGCCGCCCGACTCCACGGTGGCTGCGCCGCCCGACCGCGCCGCGTGAATCTCGGCGTGCACGGCCCCGGTCGCCGCGGGAATCTGGACGTGTTCGAGCCCGCGACCGTCGACGCCGACGAATTCGGACGCCGGCTCCAGCGCCGCCTCGCAGGCGATGCGGCGTTCCAGGGCATCTTCCCTGCGCAGCACGGGTTTCCCCTGCAGCAGGATCATGACGGCCGCCGACTCCCGGGCCGTCAACGTCGGTGCCCAGCCGGTCGCCTCGGTCAGGCGCGTCGAATCGACGACGGTCTCGCCCGCGGTCACCCACTGGCCGGAGAACGTGGTGAGTCCGAGCCGGAACGCGACGTTCGCCGCCACGACCGCCGGTCGTTCCGGCACGTCGAACATCCGCTGCCCCTGCATTGCAGCGAGCTCGCGGACACCCACCCAGTCCCGCGGTCCGAGGTTGAACGGGCCCACGAGATCCTGCTTCACGGCGCGATGGAACGCGTCCGCCATGTCCCGCTGGTGCAGGAATTGATACGCGGCGTCGTCGGCCCGCGGAAACGCCCCGACCGGGCCGGTGAGCTGGTCGATGCCGTCGTTGGAGAAGTCCGGTCCGATGATGTAGGTGGGACGCAGCATCGAGATCGCCATCTCCCCCTGATGGCGGCGCAGCCACCACTCCGCGTAATGCTCGACCTCGGCCTTGTCGTGGAAATAGTATCGGTCGGGATCACCTGCGGGATAGACGTCTTCGTTCACCGGCTCCGGCCGTAACTCCGGTCCGTACGCGTTGATGCTCGACGCGATCACGACGCGCACCACGCCTGCCCGGTAGGCGGAGTCGATGACGTTGCGGGAACCCCTCAGGTTGATGTCGTGGGTCACCGTCTTGTCCCGGATCTCCTCCACCACGAACGCCAGGTGGACCACGGCCTCGCAGCCACGGAACACCTCCTCGATGCCCGGATCACGAATGTCCATCCGGACGGACTCGAGTTTCGGATGTTCGATCGGCAGTTCCCGCCTGCCGAGCCCGACCACCGTGTCGATGTCCGGATCCGCCAGCAGCACAGGGAGGATCGCGGCGCCGAAGTCGCTCGTCGCCCCGGTGACGGCAACCTTCATCACGCGGCGGCCTCCGTGACGGTCTCGGAGATCACTTCCACCGCCCGCCGCAACTGTGCGTCCGTGTGGGTGGCCATGACGCACAACCGGAGCATCGCGCCCGAGCGGGGAACAGCGGGATAGAGTGCCGCGCTGGTGAACACGCCCTTGTCGAACAGGGTGCGCCAGAGGTTCATCGCCTCGAGGTCGTCGCCGACGTGGACGGACACGATGGGCGTCACCGTCACACCACCATCGGGCAGCGGCGACAGCGCACCCACGTCGAGTCCGTTGTCCGCCAGTCCGGACCGCAGGACCGCGGCGTTGTCCAGTGCGCGTCGTGCGCGCT
The DNA here is from genome assembly GCF_056402775.1 of Rhodococcus sp. P3_B8. Classification (NCBI taxonomy): domain Bacteria; kingdom Bacillati; phylum Actinomycetota; class Actinomycetes; order Mycobacteriales; family Nocardiaceae; genus Rhodococcus; species Rhodococcus sp. P3_B8. Next base: position 14,754 of record NZ_JBFUGT010000047.1, on the reverse strand, counting down.
GTTCCCCTTCCTCGCTGCGGATCAGCCGCACCGCGGCGAGGGACGCCCCCACCGCGGCGGGAACACCGGATGTCGTGAACAGGAAGGCACGGGCATTCACTCGCAGCGAGTCCAGGAGGTCACACGACCCCGCGATGAATCCGCCCGTGGAACTGGGGCTCTTGGACAGCGACGCCATCCGGATGTCGGTGTCGCCGTCGATGCCGAGCAGTTCGGCGGCGCCGGTCCTCTGCTCGCCGAAGATGCCGAGACTGTGCGCCTCGTCCACCATCAGGGCCGCACCGTAGCGGTCACAGAGTTCGGAGACCGCGCCGAGTGGGGCGAGATCGCCCTCCATCGAATACAACCCGTCCACGATCACCAGCACCGCGCCGTCCCCGTCTGCCGTGTCCCCGAGAATGCTCTCCAGGTCGGCGACATCGTTGTGACGGAATTTGCGGACCGTGGCACCGGACAGAGCACATCCGTCTCGAATCGACGCGTGGGCGGCGGCGTCGACGGCGACGACGTCGCCCGCGCCCACGACGGCACTGATGGTGCCGAGATTCGTTTGATAGCCGGTGGTGAAGACCATCGCGTCCTCGGTGCCATGCCATTCGGCGATTTCCGATTCGAGGTCGAGGTGCAGGTCCATGGTGCCGTTCAGGAGGCGGCTTCCGGTGATCGCGCCGCCGAACGTATCGAGGGCGTCCTGCGCTCCCTGACGGATGTCGGGGTGATCAGCCAGCCCGAGATAGTTGTTGGAACCGAGCATGATCCGGTCGGCGCCCTCCACCTGGACGATGGGCGCGGTGGCGGACTCCATCACCCGGAAGTACGGACTCACGTCGGACTCACGAACTGCCCGGAGCAGATCTACCCGGTCGTCGCCACCCAGCCTCTGGATCAATCTGTTCACAGCCATCGATACCAATCTCCTCGCGGTGTGCATGATCGGAATTTCTCCGTTGATTCGGAGCGGTGGCGGATGCGGTTTGGTGGCACCGACCAAACCGGATTACTCCTCACTCCGAATATCCCTATGGATCTCCCTGGAGATCCGGAATTTCCGCGAACACATTCGAGGAGTGTCATGACCGCATTGATGGCCCGTGAACACGCAGCGCTGAAGTCGTATCTGCCCGACCTCGCCACTTACCTGGACGAGACACCACTGCTGACGCTGGAGGGCCGAGACAGCGGGGCGATCGGGCGCTTCCGGGACGCGGGCGGTACCGCACTGACCATTCCGAAGGAGTCCGGCGGGCTGGGCGCCTCCGCGCTGGACTCCGTGCGGGTCCAACGGGCAATCGGGAGCAGGTCGCCGTCTCTCGGCGCCGCCACCACCATGCACCATCTGTCGCTCGCCACCCTCAACGAATTCGCGCAGGAGGCGACGGACGAGGACCGCGCGCTGATCACGAGCCTGGTGGAACAACGCGCCGTCGTAGCCTCCGGCTTCTCCGAGGGCGTCACCGGGGGCAACGTCTTCATCCCCACGATGACCGCCACCAGGAACGGGTCGAGCTACCTCGTCAACGGCAGCAAGAAGCCGTGCAGTCTGTCGAGTTCGATGGACCTGCTCACCGCCAGCGTGGAGGTCGACACCGGTGAGCGGGCGATCGCGCTGATCCCCGCCGGCACGCCGGGCATTTCGGTGCGCCCGTTCTGGGAGAGCTGGGTCCTCGCGGGAGCCGAGAGCGACGAGGTGCACCTCGAGGACGTCGAGGTGCCCGCCGACCTCGTCCTCCTCAACGGCGCCGACGACCCCGACGGCCGACACGAGATGACCGGGTACCTGTGGTTCGGCATGCTCGTCACCGCGAATTACCTGGGCGCGGCGAGCGCGCTGCTCGAGCGGCTACTGGCGGCGGGCAAGGACGACTACGAGGGTTACGTGCGCGCCGCCGCCGACGTGGAGAACGCGATGGCCGCGATCGAGAACATCGCCCGCGCCGTCGACGAAGGCGAACGCGGACAAGACATCTCGGTGCGGCTACTGTTCTCGCGCATTGCGATTCGTGACGCGCTCGTCCGCGCCTCCGCGGCGGCCGTCGAATCGCTCGGCGGGATCGCGTTCATCACATCCTCCGACATCGGCTACCTCACCGCCGCCGTCCACGCATTCGCCTTCCACCCGCCGTCACGGCGATCGGTCTCCGAATCGCTCGCCAAGTTCCACGCCGGAGACGAATTCGCCTTCGTCTGACCCGCCGCGGTCCGGGCTGTCGGTGATCCGGGATATAAAGGTCCCGGACCACCGACCGGCTGCCCAGGAGCTGTGATGCCCACCGAACACGACGTGCGCGCGATGATGCTGGCGCTACCGGAGGCGCACGAAGTGGTGATCGCCAACTGGGGCGACCAGCCGACGTTCCGCGTGCGCAAGAAGATGTTCGGTCTCGTGGGTTACGGCGCCCCCACCGTCTGCCTCAAAGCGACGAAGGAAACGCAGGCGGCTCTGCTGCAGGAGGATCCCGACGTCTTCCTGGTCGCACCGTTCTTCGGGCGGTGGGGCTGGATCGACGTCGTCCTCGACCGCGTCGACGCCGAAGAACTGGCCGAACTCGTCGAGGAGGCCTGGCGCCTCACCGCCCCGAAGCGGGTCGTGGCGGCGTACGACGCCGTGGGGCACGCTACCCCTCGTCGGTCTTGAACCGACCGAGCTGGTGGCGCAGCGCCGTGTCGAGGTCGGGGCGCCGGAACCGGTGACCGCGGTCGAGGAGCTTGCCCGGGGCGACGCGCTGATCGGCGAGGGCGAGTTCGCGCGCACCCTGCTCCCCGAGCAGGAGCTTCGGCCCGAAATCGGGGACCGGGAGGAAGGCCGGACGGTGCAGTACCGACGCCAGAACTGCGGTGTACTCCTCGTTGCGAACCGGATTCGGCGCCACCGCGTTGACCGGACCGCTCAATCCCGAATCGACGACGGCGCGATGGTAGACGTCGATCAGATCGTCGATGTCGATCCACGACAGCCACTGCGTTCCGGCACCGAGACGACCTCCGAGTCCGACCTCGAACAGCGGCCGCTGCAGGCGCAGCACGCCACCGCTCGGCGACTGGACGATCCCGGTGCGGACGTGCACCACCCGCAGTCCGGCGTCGGCGGCAGGCTTCGCCGCGTCCTCCCAGTCCGCCACGACGTCGGCGAGGAAGCCGTCGCCCCGCGGGTCCTGCTCGTGCAGCACCTCGTCGCCGCGGTCGGGGCCGTAGTACCCGATCGCCGACGCACCGACGAAGATCTTCGGTCCCTGCCCGGACGCTGCCGCCACTTCCGCCAGCCGACGGGTGGGCTCGATGCGACTGTCCCTGATCGCCCGGCGGTGACCGTCGGTGAACCGTCCCGCGATGGACGCGCCGGCGAGGTGGATCACGGCGTCGACTCCGTCGAGCAGGTCCGCGGCAGGAGCGTCCGGGTTCCAGCGCCGCTCGTCGGGTGTGCTGGGCGCGCGGCGCACGAGCCGGATCACTCGGTGCCCGCCGGTGCTCAGGAACGCAGTGAGGGCGGAGCCGACCAGACCGGAGCTCCCCGTCACGGCGATGGTGAGGGGGCCGGGCAGGAGTGTGGACGCCCAGTGGTGCCGGTCCATGTCGTCGGCGAGCTGGCGGTGCCGGTAGACGAACGTCGAGCGGAGGAAGTGGCCGGGCACGATGGTGTCGACCCGGTCGGTGACCCGGGTCCGGCCCTCGGACACGACGTCGAACGTGTGCGTGTGCCGCCACGGCACCAGCAGGCGCAGCGGCAGCGCGGCCGAATAGTCGACGAACCGGTGCGGGGGGTCGTACTCCTTGGCGTCGTGCTGCGCGATCCACGTCAGTCCGCCGGGTAGGCGCAATTCTGCACGACCCGATTTCAGAGACTCGGATTCCTTCGCGAGACTCAGTGGCTGCCACGGCGGTGAGAGCCGGGTGAACGCCCCGGCCCTCGTGTGCCAGGCGAACAACTCGTCCCGCGAGGCCTCGACCACACTCGAATGCACGATGCCCATGACCCGACCTTAGCCGCGATGGCGGGCGAGGCGGTGACAACGACGAGTAGCGTGTGGGAATGACGCAGTTACGTGTACTGGTCACCGGTGCCACCGGATACATCGGCGGACGCCTCGCTCCCCGGCTCTCGCAAGCCGGCTATCGGGTGCGGGTGCTGGTGCGTTCACCCGAGAAACTGACCGACGTCCCGTGGGCGTCCGACGTCGAGATCGCCCGCGGCGACCTGAGCGATCCCGAATCCCTTTCTGCCGCTTTCACGGACGTGGACGTCGTCTACTACCTCGTGCATTCGATGGGTGGTTCGGACGAGTTCGAGGAGGCCGAACGCGTCAGCGCGGAGAACGTGGCCGAGGCTGCCCGCACGTCCGGTGTCGGCCGGATCGTCTACCTCGGCGGGCTTCATCCCGACTCGGTGGACCTCTCTCCGCACCTGCACTCCCGCACACAGGTGGGGCAGATTCTCGTCGACTCCGGTGTTCCCACAATGGTTCTGCAGGCCGGGGTCGTCATCGGCTCCGGTTCTGCGTCGTTCGAGATGATCCGCCACCTCACCAACCGGCTCCCCGTGATGACCACCCCGCGGTGGGTGAACAACAAGATCCAGCCGATCGCGGTCCGCGACGTGCTGCACTACCTCGTCGCCGCAGCGGAGGCACCGTTGCCGCGCAGCCGCACCTTCGACATCGGCGGCCCCGACGTCATCCGCTACGGCGAGATGATGCAGACATACGCCGAGGTCGCCGGTCTCCGTCAGCGTCGCATCCTCGTCCTTCCGGTGCTGACCCCGAAGCTCGCCGGTCTGTGGATCGGCCTGGTCACCCCGATCCCCCGCTCGCTCGGGCGGGCCCTGATCGAATCCCTGCAGAACGACGCCGTCGCCTCCGAGCACGACATCGACGACGTCATCCCACCGCCGAAGGCAGGCCTGACCACGTACCGGGACGCCGTGCGACTGGCGTTGCGGCGCATCGACAACGGCGAGGTGGAGACGACCTGGGCCAGTGCGTCCCCGGTCGGCGCCCCGTCCGATCCGTTGCCGTCCGACCCGGATTGGGCCGGTGAGGTCGTCTACACCGACGAACGCACCAAGGACTGCGAAGCGGACGCCGGAACGCTGTGGAGCGTCGTGGAGAGCATCGGCGGTGAGAACGGCTGGTACTCGTTCCCCCTCGCGTGGTCGGTGCGCGGCTGGCTCGACCGTGTGGTCGGCGGTGTCGGGCTCACCCGTGGGCGCCGGAACCCGAAGCAGCTCAACACCGGTGACCCCCTGGATTTCTGGCGGGTCGAACGGATCGACCGGGGGTCCCTGCTACGGCTGCGCGCCGAGATGCGGGCACCGGGCGGGGCGTGGCTCGAATGGCGCGTCCACAGTGTGGATTCCGACCGGTCCCGACTCGATCAGCGGGCCATCTTCTTCCCGAAAGGCCTCGCCGGAAGGCTGTACTGGTACTCCATCATGCCGTTCCACGGAATCATCTTCAAAGGCATGATGGAGAACATCACCGGCTCCGCTGCCCGTCAGACCGTGCAGAGCGGCTGAATAGCCTCTCGGCCACCGGTGGTCGGGGACGTCAGCAGCAGGCACGAGTTGTAGCCACGCGATTCCACCACCTGCCGGATCTGCTTCCATCCCACGTCGTCGACCGCCGGGTTGCGGGAGAGGACGAAACCCGAAGCCCGTGCCGGGTCACCGACGAGCGCCCACGAGTAGTCGTCGGCGATGTAGGTGACCACATAGTTGGTGGGACCGTCCGGTGAACTCTGGAACGGCACGTCCGGGAAACTCACGTGGAGTTGCGCATTGGTGACCGGGTCGTTGACACGCGCATTGCCGTTGATTCCGTTCGTCCCTCCCGCCCAGGTGGTGCACGAGTTGGCGACGCTGACGTTCGACGAGTCCACGAGCCCGTACGTCGCCCTGGTGTCCCGCGCGCAGTCCAGGTTGAAGGGCTGTGGCACAGCGGCCAACTGATACCACGTGCCGAGGTACCGCGGCACGTCGAGGGACGGGACTGGTGCGAGCGCACCGGGCTGAGCCTGTGCCGGGCTCGCCGCCAGCACCACGGCCGCAGCGGCGGCCAGCAGTCCTGCGGCGAATCCACGAGCCTTCGAGAGTGTCATCTCGGGTCCTTTCACGATCATGCGTCGACGAAACGGGCAACCTGAACGGAGTGCCTGTGCAGCACCCTCTCTCGGGACATTCGACGCCACTTCCGGATCGGATGGGTCGATCCGGGACAACCTTCGACCCATCCGTTCCGGAGACCGCTCCGAATGCCTGTCGATGGTGCTCATCCGCACCCACACCGGAGAGAGGCAATAACCCATGAACATCAGCACACGAGTTCTGGCAGTCGCAGCGAGCACGTCCCTCGTCCTGCTGGGCGCAGCGTGTTCGTCGGACGACAGCGACTCGTCGAGCAGCGGCTCCGCCTCGGAGGCGATGACGTCCGAGTCGATGTCGTCCGGTTCGATGACCTCGTCCGCGATGGCCGATCCCGCCGCCAACCTGGTCGGTCCGGGCTGCGCCGAGTACGCGAAGACGGTGCCCGACGGTGCCGGTTCGGTCAGCGGCATGGCGCAGGATCCGGTCGCGACCGCCGCGTCCAACAACCCGCTGCTCACCACCCTCACCGCCGCCATATCCGGTCAGCTCAACCCGCAGGTCAACCTGGTGGACACGCTGAACAGCGGACAGTTCACGGTGTTCGCGCCGGTGGATGCCGCGTTCGCGAAGGTCGACCCGGCCACGATCGAGACCCTCAAGACCGACCCGGCGCTGCTCACCAAGGTCCTGACCTACCACGTGGTCCCCGGCCAGATCGCGCCGAGTGACATCGACGGCCAGCACACGACCGTCGAGGGTGGCACGGTCACTGTCACCGGTTCGGGCGACGACCTGAAGGTCAACGACGCCGGCGTCATCTGCGGTGGCGTCCAGACCGCCAACGCCACGGTGTACCTGGTCGACACCGTCCTGATGCCCCAGTAAGCACGCTCGTCTCACAGTTCTCCGCACCCGGCGGCATCGGTCCCACACCGATGCCGCCGGGTTCTTGCGTGCTCCCACGTGAGTGCCACGGTGTGCTCGAGCACGCTTCGCCACTCACGTGAGCGGGTGCGGGTCCGCCCATCCGACGCAAACTCAGCTCCGAATAACGGTTATGGAGAAAGGCTCACCCACCACCCCGGCGTACGTGCTCGTGCTGCCCGGCGGCAAACCACGCAGTCAGGCACCCTCGCGGTGCTGGCATCTGTCGAATCTGCGCATGACCTGGATGGCCTGGTCTCTGAAGTCGAGGCTCGGGMGGCACGGAATCGTCGTGGAGCGGTTGCAGTACCGGGTCCGCGGATGGAACGCCCCCGAGGCCAGCCCGGTGCACGACGCCCGGGTAGCCGTCGAACGGGCCCGGCTGCGGTTCGGGGAAGTCCCCGTCGCCGTCGTCGGGCATTCGATGGGCGGCCGCGTCGCCGCCCACCTCGCCGCCCTCGACAACGTCCGGGCGATCGCCGCGCTCGCACCCTGGTGGCCCGCGTCCGACGGCGAACTGGTGCCCGCCGACCGCAGCCTGATGGTCGCGCACGGAACCGCCGACCGCTGGACGGATCCCACAGCTTCCCGGGTCCAGACCGAGCAGGCGCTGGCTCGTGGGGTGAACGCCTCGTGGATTCCCCTGACGGGCGCCGGACACTTCATGCTCACCCGGCCACGCTGGTGGCATCGCATCACCGCCGATTTCGTTCTCGACGCCTTCGCTGCGGAAGGTGTCGTCGCCGCACCGACTGACCGGAAAGCAGGTCGCCATGCATGATTCGGAGAAGCTCGAACGCAGGAACGTCGCGGTGATCGGCAGCGGCGTCGCAGGGCTGACCGCCGCCTACGTTCTGTCCCGCCACGACCGCGTCACCCTCTACGAGGCCGACGCCCGTCTCGGCGGTCACGCCCACACGCACCACCTGACACTCGACTCGGGCGCAGAAGTGGACGTCGACACGGGCTTCATCGTGCACAACGACCGCACCTACCCCACGCTGCTGCGCCTGTTCGCCGAACTCGACGTGGCCACCCAGGATTCGGACATGTCGATGTCGATCCGATCCGATGCGAGCGGGCTCGAATACGCAGGCGCGAAGGGGATCCGCGGGCTGTTCCCCACCGCCCGCACCCTGGCCCGGCCGCGGTATTGGCGGATGCTCGGCGAGGTCCTCCGGTTCCACCGTTGTGCCCGTGCCGTGCTCGACACCCCGGCCGACGAGGCCGGCGGGCAGGAACCGCTGGGCGAGTTCCTGAGCCGCAACGGTTTCAGCCCGTACTTCGTCGAGAATTTCATGACTCCGCTCGTCGCGGCGGTGTGGTCGTGCGATCCCACGACAGCGGCGCACTACCCGGCCCGCTACCTGTTCACTTTTCTCGAGCACCACGGAATGCTCACCGTCTTCGGATCACCCACGTGGCGCACCGTGACGGGCGGCTCGGCCCGCTACGTCGAGAAGGTGGCGGCGCACCTCGACGAGATACTTCTCGGCACCCCCGTGCAGCGGGTGGAACGCACCCAGGACGGCGGCGCGTGCGTCGTCGACGGCAGCGGCGACGTCCGGTACTTCGACGCCGTGGTGGTGGCCGTTCACCCCCGTCAGGCGCTCGCCCTGCTCGGCGACGCCTCGGACCTCGAGATCGAGATCCTCGGCGACATGCCGTACTCGGTGAATCACGCCCAGCTGCACACCGACGAGTCGCTGCTCCCCCGCGCGGAGAACGCCCGGGCCTCCTGGAACTACCTGACTCCCACCGACAGCACGGACGCGACGGGCGTCATCGTCACCTACGACATGACCCGGCTGATGCGCCTGAACACCGTGCACGACCGGCGGTTCCTCGTCACGCTCGGCGGGAAGCACCTCGTCGACCCGTCGACGGTCGTCGCCGAGATGACGTACGAGCACCCCGTCTACACCCCCGAATCCGTGGCGGCGCAGTCGCGGCTGAGCGAACTCGGCTCCGGCACCTTCGCTTTCGCGGGCGCCTACCATGGCTGGGGGTTCCACGAGGACGGGGCACTCTCGGGCCTGCGCGCCGCCGAGCGGATCGGCGGTTCGTGGGATACACATGCCGGACGACACCGCGACCGGGAGACGGTGTCATGACCGCGCCGGCGATCTACTCGACAACGATCCGGCACGCCCGCACCGAACCCGTCCGCCACAGTTTCCAGTATTCGAGCTACAGCTGGTACGTCGACGTCGACGACCTTCCACACCTGTCCGGGTGGCTCGGCCCATTCGCCCGCTTCCGCGCCGAGGACCACTTCGAGCCGGTCCCCGGTGCCGGCGCGGACACGCTGCGCGCCAGGGTGGATGCGTTCCTCGCCACCCACGGAATCGACCTCCGCGGCGGGACGGTGACGGCGCTCCTGAACGCGCGAGTGCTCGGGTACGTGTTCAACCCGCTCAGCGTGTACTGGTGCCACGACGTCGACGGCAGCCTCCGCTGTGTGATCGCCGAGGTACACAACACCTATGGTCAACGGCACAGCTACCTGATCCGGCCCGACAGCCGCGACCGCGCCGAGGTGGACAAGCAGTTCTACGTCTCCCCGTTCAACGACGTGAGCGGCCGTTACGAGATGCGGCTCCCCGAGCCCGGCGACACGCTCTCGCTGAACGTGGTACTCCACCGGGACGGGCACGCCCCGTTCACCGCGACGGTGCGGGGAACGCGGCAGCCCGCCACCCACCGCACGGTCCTGAGGACCCAACTACGCACTCCGCTGGCACCTCTCGTGGTGTCGGTTCGCATTCGCATCCAGGGAATCACTTTGTGGGCCCGTGGACTCCCCGTCACGGCTCGGCCCGACGGCCGGCAGAAGGAGACAGTTCAGTGAGAAGGAACAAGGCCACGGACATGGACGCATCGCCTGCCGTCAGTACCGCCGACCTCGCGTTCACCGTCGAGGATCCGCGGATCGACAACCGGATCTGGCCCGGCCTGGCCGACGTGCCGACCGGTCTGCGTGCCTCGCTGTCGGCGAAGATTGCCGACCGCCTGTTCCGCCGCGCGGCCGCCGACCTCGACGTCCGCATCGAGTACCCCGACGGCACCCTGGTTGGGGCGCGCCGGGAACAGGAGATTCTGCCGCGCATGATCATCCGCAACCCGGACGCGTTCGCCCGGCGGGTCGGGACGAGCGGCCTCATCGGTTTCGGCGAGTCGTACATGGCCGGCGACTGGACGTCGCCGGATCTCGCCGCGGTGCTGAGCGTGTTCGCCTCACGGATGGCGACCCTCGTTCCCCGCCCGCTGCAACGGTTGCGCGCACTCTATGTCGCCAAACACCCCGCCCAGGAACGCAACACCGAGCAGAACACCCGCTCCAACATCTCCCGGCACTACGATCTGTCCAACGAGATGTTCGAGACGTTCCTCGACGAGACGCTGACGTACTCGAGCGCACTGTTCTCGTCGACCCCGACCCGGGTGGGGCAGGTCCGGGACGTGACGGTCCTGCGGGCACCCGTCCCACAGATCACCCCGAAGTGGGAGGATTTCGCGGACGCGCAGCGCCGCAAGATCGATCGGCTGCTCGACGAGGCCGGCGTCGGTGCGGGCACCAGGCTGCTCGAGGTCGGGACGGGCTGGGGAGAACTGTGCATCCGGGCGGCGGAACGCGGCGCCGTGGTGCGTTCGGTGACGCTGTCCAGCGAACAGCAGAGCCTGGCCCGCCTGCGCGTCGCCGAGGCCGGCCACTCGGACACCGTGCAGATCGACCTGCTCGACTACCGCAACGTCGACGGCGAGTACGACGCCATCGTGTCGGTCGAGATGATCGAGGCTGTCGGACATCAGTACTGGGCCACCTACTTCCGGGTGCTCGACAAACTCCTCGCTCCGGGCGGAAGGGTGGCGCTGCAGGCGATCACCATGCCGCACGATCGGATGCTCCAGACCCGCAACACCTACACCTGGGTGCACAAGTACATCTTCCCGGGCGGTTTCCTCCCGTCGACCGAGGCGATCGAATCCGTCACCGCCGAACACACCGCGCTACGGGTGCGGGAGCGACTGAGCATGGGACAGCACTACGCGGAGACGCTCCGACTGTGGAAGGACCGGTTCGCCGCGCACAGCGCCCAGGCGGAGGAACTCGGATTCGACGAGACGTTCCGCCGCATGTGGCATTTCTACCTCTGCTACTCCGAGGCCGGGTTCCGCTCCGGCTACATCGACGTCCAGCAGTTCGTCCTCGACAAGACGGGAGCATGACCGTGACCGTTGCCGCCGAACTCGACAAGGCGTTGCGTCCGCTCGTCCGCGGGGAATTGCCCGTTCATCTGACCGCGTGGGACGGCAGTACCGCCGGCCCGGTGACGGCGCCGAAGGTGGTGCTGCGCAGTCCCGACGCCCTGCGCCGATTGCTGTGGAGCCCCGGGGAACTCGGGGCCGCACAGGCCTACGTGACGGGTGAGATCGACGTCGAGGGCGACCTGGGCGAGGCCCTGGCACATGTGTGGGCGGTGGCGCGCGAGCGAGGTCTCAGCGGAGTCCGGCCGAGCCCGTGGACGGTCGCGAAGGTGTTGCGCGTCGCCGCGAAGCTGGGTGTCACGGGCGGGCCGCTTCCCGCACCCGCCGCACAGGCGAACATCCGCGGACGGCTGCACAGCATGCTGCGCGACCGCGCCGCGATCAGTCACCACTACGACCTGTCCAACGATTTCTACGCGCTGATCCTGGACCCGCAGATGGCCTACTCGTGCGCCTATTTCACCCGGAATGCGCCGGGAACGCCGCAGGATTCGGACTACGGACTCGAGGACGCCCAGCGGGACAAGCTCGACCTGGTGTGCCGCAAGATCGGACTCGAAACCGGCATGCGACTGCTCGACATCGGATGCGGCTGGGGATCGCTGAGCCTCCACGCCGCGGCCGAATACGGCGCACACGTCGTCGGTGTCACCATCTCCCGTGAGCAGAAAGTGTTCATCGACAAGCGGATCGCCGAGCGCGGTTTGCAGGACCGCGTCGAGATCCGTCTGCAGGATTACCGCGAGGTCCCCGACGGCCCGTTCGACGCCGTCGCGTCCCTCGAAATGGGTGAGCACGTGGGCGAGAAGAACTACGCCCGGTACGCGCAGGCCCTCCACGACAACGCGAAGCCCGGTGCGCGGGTGCTGATCCAGCAGATGTCGCGCACCGGACGCCATCCCGGCGGCGGCCCGTTCATCGAGTCGTTCATAGCTCCCGACATGACCATGCGTCCCGTCGGTGAGAGCGTCGCGTACCTCGAACGAGCCGGGCTCGAGGTGCGCGACGTGCACGGTCTCCGTGAGCATTACGTCTGGACCGTCGACGCCTGGCTGGAGAAGTTCGAGTCCCGCTGGGACGACGTCGTCGAGATCGTCGGGCTCGAGATGGCCCGGGTGTGGCGGCTGTACCTCGTCGGCGGCGGGATGAGCTTCGAGCAGGGCCGCATGGGTGTCGATCAGATCCTGGCCGTGAAGCCGACCGCGGCGGGTCGGTCGATGATGCCTGCCGCGCGGGTCGACTCCGCGGGATCCGGCGTGCTCCGATGAACGGGATCGACTGGTCGGAATTCGGCGCCGTCACCGCGGCGAGCGTTCTCGTGCTCGCCGTCCTCCAGGCCGCGACGTTCCTCGTCGGCCGGCGGATCGGACGCTACAACGTCGTCGATGTGTCCTGGGGCCTCGGTTTCGTCCTGGTAGCGCTCGTGGCCGCCGTCGTCGGCGACGGCGACGCACTGCGCCGGTGGCTGGTGGTGGTGCTCGTCGCGGTGTGGGGTCTGCGACTGACCTGGCACATGTACGCCAAGTCGGCGGGCAAGGGCGAGGACCCGCGCTACGTGGAGATGCTCGACCGGGCGGGCGGCGACTCGCCCTGGGTCGTCGTCAGGAAGATCTTTCTCACCCAGGGACTCGCGCAGTGGTTCGTCTCGCTGCCGCTGCAGGTGTCGGCCGTACTCGGTCCCGCATCCGGCCTCGGCGCGGTCGTCGCGGTGCTCGGAGTCCTCCTGTGGGTGGTCGGTGTCGTGTTCGAAGCGGTCGGCGACCACCAGTTGAAGGTGTTCAAGGCGGACCCGTCCAACAAAGGCGTGATCATGGACGTCGGCCTGTGGGCGTGGACGCGGCACCCGAACTACTTCGGCGACTCCTGCGTGTGGTGGGGCCTGTGGCTCATCGCGGCGAGCGTGTGGCCCGGCGCCGTCACCGTGCTGTCTCCCGTGGTCATGACGTACTTCCTGGTGTTCGCGACCGGCGCGCGACTGCTCGAGAAGACGATGTCGCAGCGTCCCGGCTACCCCGAATACCAGCAGCGCACCAGCTATTTCCTCCCCTTGCCGCCGAAGCGGTGAGTGCCATGCCGGCATCGCTCGCATCCCCTCGGATCCCATCGTGGTCACACCGGCCGCAACCTGCTATTAGGCTGTGGATCGATGAACGGAATGGGCCGATGACCGGTGTCGACAGGGACACGGAGAACGTGACGCTGACGGCGTTGCTGGCGCGTATCGCGCAGGGCGAGCGGGATGCCTTCAGCGACTTCTACGAACGCACCAGCGCGCGGGTGTACGGCATGGTGCTGCGGGTCCTGCGCGATCCCGGATACAGCGAGGAAACCACCCAAGAGGTGTACCTGCAGGTCTGGAACAACGCGGACAAATTCGATCCGAAGCAGGGGTCGCCGCTGTCGTGGCTGATCACCCTCGCTCATCGCCGTGCCGTCGACCGGGTGCGGTCGGAGCAGTCCGGCACCGAACGGGAAGCCGCCTACGGCGCCTCGAGTTGGTACGGACCGTTCGACGCGGTGTCGGAGGAAGTCACCCGACGCGGCGACACCAGCGACGTCGTCGACTGCCTCGGCACGCTCACCGAAGTCCAGCAGAGAACGGTGGTCCTCGCCTATTACGGGGGCCTGACGTACCGAGAGGTGTCGGAGCGGCTGTCCGTGGCGCTTCCGACGGTGAAATCACRAATTCGAGACGGATTGATCAGGCTCAAGCAATGTCTGGGGGTGCAGTTCGATGGATGAGTCCCAGCACGAAATCCTCGACCTCGCCCAGGTGTACGCCCTCGACGCCGTCGACGATCAGCAGCGCCGCGAGATCGACACCGCGGTCCAGAGCGCACCGCCCGACGTTCGCCTCGAATTCGACACCACCGTCCGCGGTGTGCACGAGACGATGGCCGCCCAGTCGGCGTCCACCGCGGTCGAGCCGCCCGCTCACCTGCTCGGGCGCATCCTCGATGCGCTGCCCGGCACCGCCGCTTCGCCCGCACCGATAGCACTGGACGAGGTTCGTGCGCGCAAGCGCAGGCGTCTCGTGGCGGCGTTGAGTGCGGCGGCCGCGGTCGTCGTCCTCGCCGTGGGTGGCATCACCGTCGCTCAGCAGTTGCAGAGCGAGGACGGCCAACCCGTGCCCGCTCAGATCCTCGCGGCCGACGACGTCCGCACGGCGGTCGCACCGATCGCCGGTGGCGGTTCGGCCACCGTCGTGTACTCCAAGGACGTCGACGCCGGAGTGCTGGTGATGAACGACGTCCCGCCGCCCGCACCGGGTTCGGTGTATCAGATGTGGCTGCTCGGACCGTCACACGAGCCGGTGTCCGCCGGAATCATGGAAGCCGATGACGTGTCACCGTCGACCACCGCGGTCGTGAGCGACATCGACCAGTCCACGGAACTTGGATTCAGTGTGGAACCGCCCGGCGGTTCCACCCAGCCGACCGGCGACATCTTCGCGACGGTGAACCTCACCTGATACGTGAGTGGCG
>NZ_JBFUGT010000046.1:0-40541 GCF_056402775.1 Rhodococcus sp. P3_B8 | reverse complement strand
GTCGGCGGCCATCTTCGCGATCTTGAACCGCAGATGCTGGAAATCGGCCAACTCGTGCCCGAACTGCCGGCGGGTGTGCAGATACGCGATCGAATCCTCCAACGCACCCCGCGCCAGACCGATTGCCCGGGCCGCGGTATGCGCCCGCCCCACCTCCAGACCGGACACCGCCAGGTAGAAACCCTTACCCTCCGCACCGAGCATCGCCGTGGCGGGCACCCGGAAATCGTCGAACGAAAGCTCCCACGTGCTCCACCCGAAATACCCGATCTTGCGGATCTTCGTCCCACTGATCCCCTCCGGGAACCCGCCGCGCTGCTTGTCGATCAGGAACGCGCTGATCCCCCGGTGCGGYTTCGCCGGRTCCTTGTGCGGATCGGTSCGCGCRAACAGCACCAGGTAGTCGGCCTCGTCGGCGTACGTGCACCACATCTTGGTGCCGCTGATCACCCAMTCGTCRCCGTCGCGGGTCGCGCGGCACGAAATGTTCGCCACATCGGATCCGGCCTCGGCCTCCGACAGSGCATACGCGCCCAGGTACTCACCRCGCGCGACCTTCGGCAGCAACGCCGCCTCCTGCTCCGSGGTGAACCCGCCGCCCATCCCGTTGCCGCGGGCCAGCAAMCCCGACACGCTCATCCACGCCCGSGACAACTCCTCCGCGACCAGGCAGTACTCGAACACSCCGAGACCGAGACCGCCGTGCTCCTCGGGGATCATGATCCCGAAGAACCCGACCTCGGCCATCGCCTTCTTCACCGTGTCCGGGATGGTGCCGCGCACCGGGTCGAGTTCGTTGGCGACCGGAAGCACCTGCTTCATCGCGAAATCGCGAGCCAGGTCACGGATCGCCACCCGATCCTCGGTCAGATACCGCGGCGAGTCGGTACGCGGCTGTGACGGCCGGTGAGTCATAGGAGAACTCCTGCTCTACTCGAGGGGTGGGCGCTTGCGATTCGGCGCCGGTGCGGCACAGCGCTCACGAGCGTGGCGTGGACGCGTACCGATCGATTGGCCGTCATCGCAATGGATCCACAGACCACCATAATGTACGGCCATGATTGCGGCGTTATTCTCCTTCAAAAACAATATTTTCCATGGCATTTCCGGTAAGTATGTTGACAATCGAGAGCCCCGACTGCAATCTGGCCGTACAAATATTGCAGGTATCGCGAGGATGAGTCAAGGGCAAGCTGAACGAGGAAGAGACGTACCCGGCCGACTGGCGGTGTGCGGTATTCGAAAGGTGCGGTATTCCGCCACCCGTGGGGCGTGGGTCAGCCCACGACCGCGGGCCCGAGCGGCAGGCAGCCCGTCGCGGGTGTTGGCCACGATCAACTCACGCTGGAACTCGGCCAGGACCGACAGCATGCCGAACATCGCGCGGCCCTCGGCGGTGGCAGTGTCGATGCCCTGCGCGAGTACCTTCAGGCCGATGCCGCGCTCGCGTAGGTCGGCGCCCAGGGTGATCAGGTGCAGCTTCGACGTACCGAAACCGGCCGGGAAGTAGGCGTGCAGCGTCGATCACGACGACGCCGTCGCGTTCGACACGACGGTGTCGCCGTTGTGGACCACGGTGCCGGCGACGGTGTCCACCCGTTTGCCGATGATGCCCTCGTATGCCTTCGCCGTTCCTCGGATGGTCGACCCTTTGGCGAGGACCGAGAAGCCCATTGCAATGATCGCTTCGGCGTCACGCACGCACCATTGATGATCAGGCAGCCGATGCCGACCCCGAGGTTGCCGCGGTGAGGGCATCGCCCCAGGACGTCCGCCTCGGCGAATCCTTCAGCGTTGGAGACGATGTCACTGAGGCAGGTGTGCTGCGGGCGGCGAGCATCAGGGTGTCTGCCGGGCCGGAGGCGTTGCGTGTCAGGAGTCTTACACGATGCCCTCGCGGCACAGTTGAGCAAAGGCTTTCATGACATCGCTCTTGGATGCGCCGATCTTGGCCAGTATTTCGGGATCGCGTAGACGTTTGATCACCGCGTCGATGATCTCCGCGATGAGGGCAGGGGAGCCACTACGCAGTTCACCGGTGTCCATTGCGGTGCGGATCATTTCTTCGAGGGCACTGACGGCCATGTCTTGATGTCGGTCGTAGAGATGGCGGGTCGGTAGATATTCTTCGACGTCCCTGAGGAACGTGGGACTGATGTCCATGTTGCGGTCGACCGAGGCGGACAGGTACGCCTGGATCTTGTCGTGCACGTCGTCGACCTTTGACGCCCGGCTGCGGGCGTCCTTCCCCATGCGGTTGTAGAAACGGTCCACAACGACCAGGACGAGCTCTTCCTTGCTGGCCGCCACGGTGTACAGCGTGCGCCGCGACGAACGTGTCCGACTCGCCATTTCGCTGATCGTTAGATGCCGGAATCCTTCTGCCAGGAACAAACTTTCGAGGTCGTTCAGCAACGCGACCTGCCGAGTGGTCCAGCGCTCACGAATGTCCGGCATGATCCTCGTTTCCTGAGGGATGGACGAACTCTCGTCCACGCCTGGCTGTCGACATTATCGGACGCCCTGAACTGCCCGACTGCTTGACACGATACCAGAAGGTAGACCATGATCGACGAAACAGTACCAATCTGGTCAGTTAAGCAGGCAATTCTCCGGTGCCACGTCTCACGCTGGCGCCGCGCCATTCACCACAAACGACGAGGTTCACCCATGCCCGTGAAGGACATACCTATCCCGACTCCCGTCACTCAGCCCTACTGGGACGCACTGGATCGACATGAGCTGATGATTCAACGGTGCGCACAGTGCAGCGCCGCCAATTTCTATCCGCGTTTGGCCTGTCCATCCTGCGGATCTCGGCGTATCGACTGGGTACGAGCGAGTGGTCGCGCCAGCCTGCACTCGTATGTGATCAATCATGTGCCCGCACCCGGGTTCGAGGACGAGGTGCCCTACGTCATCGCCATCGTGCAGCTCGAAGAAGGGCCCCGGATGATGACGAACCTGCGGGAGGTTGTGATCGCACCCGAGGCATTGCCCCTGGACATGGCGCTCGAGGTGACATTCGAGGGCTGCGGCGGTCGCACCTTGCCGATGTTCCGGCCGGCCGGGACTGCGGCATGAAGCCGGGAACTGTCGCTGTCGTGGGGGCCGCGGAGACCGAACTCGGTGCCCTGCCGCACATGTCGGAGTCGGATCTGCATGTGGACGCAGCTCTGCGTGCGCTCGATGACGCAGGTTTGACCCTCGCCGACGTCGACGGAGTGACCAGCGCGGTGCATTCGCCCGTCGACATCGCCCACCAGCTCGGCATCCGCCCGAACTGGTTCGACGGAACCTCCGTCGGAGGCTGCTCGTTCCTCGTCCACGTCGCGCATGCGGCGGAGGCGATCGCTGCAGGCCACGCCCAGACGGTCCTGGTCTTGCACGGTGAGTCGCGACGATCGGCGGTCGGGCGGGCACCGCGCGGTCATACCGCCGACTCCGCATTCGGTCAATTCGAGGCACCGTTCGGTGTCTACGGACCACCGACGTTGTTCACCCTGCCGTTCCTGCGCTACATGCACGAGACCGGAACGACCGCCGATCAGCTCGCAGCGGTACCCGCGCGGCAGAGCGAATGGGCGCACGGGAATCCGCGTGCCAGCAGGAACTCGCGATTCACCGTGCAGGACGTCCTGGACTCCCGAATGATCGCCTATCCGTTTCACAAGCTCGAGTGCTGCGTGGTCACCGACGGCGGCGGGGCGCTCGTGGTGACGAGTGCGGAGAGGGCCCGGGACCTGAGACAGCAACCGGTGTACCTGCTCGGATCAGGCCAGGCCGCAGACAGTCCACTGGTCTCGCAAATGCCCGACCTGACCAGGGCGGAGGCGTTCGAGCGCTCCTCACGGTCCGCATTCGTCGAAGCCGGGATCCACCGTACGGACATCGACCACCTCATGCTCTACGACGCCTTCGCGCATCTACCGATCTACGGTCTCGAGGCGCTCGGGTTCGTCGGCCGAGGTGAGGCCGGTGCGTTCATCGCCGAAGGCAACACCGCCCCCGGCGGCCAGCTGCCAGTCAATACGAATGGTGGCGGTCTGTGCTACACGCACACCGGTATGTACGGCATGTTCGCAATTCAGGAATCGGTGCGTCAGCTGCGCAAACAGGCGTACGCGCAGGTTGCGGACGTCGAACTCAGTGTCGTGCAGGGTGTCGGTCACTTCTTCACCGAGGCCGCCACGCTCGTTTTGTCCAATCAGCTCCCGTGAGCTCGCCCGAAGGAGAGTGATATGAATCCCGAATCTCGTCCCGAACCGAATGTGCTAGAGCCACTGGGCTTTTACGATTACGCCACAGCGATGCCCGACAAGATCGCATTGGTCATCGACGAGGACAACACCGAGGTCAGCTACAGCGAGCTCGGCGCCCAAGTCAATCAGCTGTCCCGTGCGCTGCTCGAGCTCGGTCTCGTCCGCGGTCAGACTGTCGCCGCCGTGCTGGGCAACAGCCGGGAGATGTTGGCATTGCAACTGGCCACCGACCAGATCGGGCTGTATCTCACGCCGATCAACTGGCACCTCACGCCCGACGAGGCTGCGTACATTTTGGCCGACTGTGGCGCCGAGTTCGTGGTTACGAACCTGTCCTTCGCCACCGATATACAGCGCGCACGCAGTATCGCGGGTATGCCCGCCGGCAGCATCCTGGTGTTCGGGGCCTTCCCGGACTCGCTGAATCTGGAGGAACTGAGCACTCGCCAACCGGTGAGTCCACCGCCCAACCGCAGTAGCGGCATGCTGCAGCTGTACAGCTCAGGAACGACCGGGCGACCGAAAGGGATCCGCCGTCCGCTACCGGATGGGACACCGGACGCCGCCAGCAGGGCGGTATCGCGCGGGCGGGCCGAACGCTTCGGCATCGAGCCTGGTTCCGGTGCGCACTTGGTCGTCGCTCCGCTCTATCACTCCGCGCCCAACATGAACGCGATCGGCGGGTTGCATCTCGGGCACACGGTGGTGCTCGCCGGCCGATTCGACCCGGTACGAACACTCGAACTCATCGAACACCACCGCGTCACCACCTCATTCATGGTGCCGCTGATGTTCCACCGCCTCCTCTCAGTTGATGATGCCGAGCGCGATCGGTTCGACATCTCCAGCCTGCAGGCCGTGATGCACTCCGGTGCTCCGTGCCCGATCCATGTCAAGAAGGCGATCATCGACTGGTTCGGCCCCGCCGTGTATGAGTACTACGGTTCCTCCGAAACCGGCATCGCCACGGTCATCGATTCACACCAGTGGGTGGCCCGCCCGGGGTCGGTCGGCAGACCCGCCGCCGGGATCGAGATCAAAATCTTCGGTGCCGACGGTACCGAACAGCCTGCCGGGCAACCAGGCGAAATTTTCGTCAAGGGCGGCACTGCCTTCCGCTACCGAGGCAAGGAAGCGGAGACGGCGGCTCAGTGGCGCGGTGAGTTCTACTCCGCCGGCGACGTCGGCTACCTCGACCCCGACGGTTACCTGTTCATGCAGGACCGCCGCACCGACCTGATCATCTCCGGTGGCGTGAACATCTACCCGGCCGAAGTGGAAGCCGCGCTCATCTCCGAACCGACGGTGGCCGATGTCGCCGTCATCGGTGCACCGGACCCCGAGTGGGGCCAGAAGGTGATGGCGGTGGTGCAACTGGTGGCCGGAGAGCCCGGCAACGACACCACGATTACGCGCCTGCTCGAGCACAGCCGCTCCCACCTGGCGAAGTTCAAAATTCCACGCGATTTCGTGTTCTGGGACGAGCTCCCCCGCACCCCGACCGGCAAGATCAGCCGCTCCAGCATCCGGGCAGCGGTCCTCGGCGAACTGACTACCAGCTCCCCCACCTGACAAGGACAACATAGTGCGACGCAGAATCTACGGCGACGAACACGAGGCGTTTCGCCGGACCATCCGCTCGTTCATCGAGCACGAGGTCGTTCCACACTATGCCGAGTGGGAGGCCGATGGGGCACCTCCGAAGAGCTTCTACCGCAGACTCGGTGAACTCGGTATCCCCGGCATCCAGGTACCCGAGAAGTGGGGCGGCGGCGGGATCGACAGCCTGAAATTCAGTGCCGTCCTCGCCGAGGAGACAGCACGGGCGGCGGTCACCTTCGGTGCGCTGCGAGTCCACACCGACATCGTCCTGCCCTACCTGCTCGAGTACGCAACCACCGAACAGCTCGACACCTGGATGCCCGGAATCGTCAGCGGCGAATGCATGACCTCGATTGCCATGACCGAACCCGGTACCGGCTCCGACCTCGCGAACATCCGTACCACCGCGCGGCTGCAGGGCGACCACTACATCCTCAACGGCGCAAAGACATTCATCACCGGCGGTGCGAACGCGGGCCTCGTCCTCGTCGTGTGCCGGACGTCGCCGCCGACCGAGACCAATCGCCGCTCCGGCCTTTCGATCCTGCTCGTCGACGCGGCCAGTTCCGGCTTCACCGTCGGCCGCCATCTGGACAAGATCGGCGTGCGTGCGCAGGATACGGTCGAACTCGCCTTCACCGACGTCGTCGTCACCGCGGATCGCCTCCTCGGCGAGGAGGGACGCGCGTTCGAGTACCTGACCCACAACCTCGCTCAGGAACGGCTGTCCATCGCAGTCGGGGCCTACGCGGCTGCGGCCGCCGCAGTCCGGATGGCCAAGGACTACGTTGCGGGCCGCACCGTGTTCGGGAAGCCGCTCTCGAGCTTCCAGAACACCAAATTCGTCCTCGCCGAGTGCCACACCGAAGTACTCGCCGCGCAGGCGCTGGTCGACCAATGCCTCGAACTGCACGACGCCGGGGAACTCTCCCCGGCCGACGCCGCCGCCGCGAAACTGTTCTGCACCGAGGCCCAGGGTCGAGTGGTCGACAAGTGCCTGCAGTTGCACGGCGGCTACGGATATGTCCTCGAGTATCCGATCGCCCGTCTGTATGCCGATGCCCGGGTGACCCGAATCTTCGGCGGCACCAGCGAAGTACTCAAGACCGTAATCAGCAAATCCATCGCGTAACACACCGAAAGAGATATCTGCACATGAAGATCGACAACTCTGTATGTGTCGTGACCGGCGGCGCAAGCGGTCTGGGGGCGGCCACCGTACACCGGCTCGCCGCCGCCGGCGCGACCGTCGTCGCCGCCGACATCGCCCCGCCGGAAGCGGCAGGACACAATGGTCACCGGGTGCACTACGTGACCGCGGACGTCACGTCCGAGGACGACATGACGCGGGTATTCGACACCGCAGAAGAATTCGGCCCGGTCCGCGCCCTCGTGCACTGCCCCGGTCGGGGGCTGCCCAAGCGCCTGCTCAACCGCAACCACGAACCCTTCCCACTGCACGAATTCCAACAGGTCACCCAGCTGAACCTGTTCGGAACCTTCAACGCACTGCGCCTCGCATCCGCCCGGATGGCCGGCAACGACGAGGTCGACGGTGAACGCGGCGCCATCGTGATGACCGCATCGGTCGCGGCGTTCGAGGGCCAGATCGGGCAGATCGCCTACACCGCATCGAAGGCTGCGATCGTCGGAATGACCCTGTGCGCTGCCCGCGACCTCGCCGACTTCCGAATCCGGGTCAACACCATCGCACCCGGCACCTTCGACACCCCACTGCTGGCGCGTCTGTCCGAGGACGTCAAGTCGAGTCTTGCAGCGTCCGTGCCCAACCCACCCCGACTGGGCGATCCCACCGAGTACGCCGACCTCGCCGCGACCATGCTCACCAACGGTTACCTCAACGGCGAGGTGGTCCGCCTCGACGGCGCCATCCGCATGGCACCCCGCTGACAGGAGACGCATTCATGTCCGACATCGTCACCCTCGACGTCAACGACGGCGTCGCCGTCATCACCCTCAACCGCCCCGAGGTACGTAACGCCGCCAACGCTGCACTCGCAGCCGATGTTGCGGCCGCAGTCGACGAAATCGACGCACGCGCCGACGTCCGGGTCACCGTCCTGACCGGATCCGGTGGGACTTTCTGCTCCGGAATGGACCTCAAGGCGTTCCTCGACGGCGAACGCGCTTCACTGCCGGGCCGCGGTTTCGCCGGCTTCACCGACCAGCCACCGAAGACACCAACCATTGCCGCGGTCGAAGGTGCTGCCGTCGCCGGAGGCTGCGAACTCGTCCTCGCCTGCGACATGGTCGTCGCCGCCGAGAACGCCAAATTCGGTGTGCCAGAGGTCAAACGTGGACTCGTCGCAGTCGGGGGCGCGCTGCTGCGACTACCCCAGCGCATTCCGTACCAGCTCGCAATGGAACTCATCCTCACCGGTGACCTGATGGACGCTCCCACCGCGCACACGGCCGGCCTGGTCAACCACCTGACCGCTCCAGGCACTGCCCTCGACGCCGCCTTGCGGCTCGCACACAAAATCGCCGCCAACGGACCCCTCGCGCTCAAAGCGAGCAAGGAAATCATGCAACGCGCACCGCGGTGGTCGCCCGACGAGGCCTACGACCAGCAGCGGGCAATCGCACAGACAGCATTCGAATCCCAGGACGCAAAGGAAGGCGCACGTGCCTTCGCCGAGAAACGCCAGCCCGTCTGGCAGGGAGTGTGACCCACATGCAGACCTCAGGACCCCTGGCAGGAACCCGCATTCTCGAGATCGGCGGCATCGGCCCGACACCGTTCGCCGGCATGATGCTCGCCGATCTCGGCGCCGACGTCATTCGCATCGACCGTCCAGGCCAGCCAGGCCACCCAGTGCTCAACCGAAACCGCAGATCAATCGTGATCGATCTCAAACAGCCGCGCGGCGTCGAACTCGTGACGACCCTCGCGGCACACTGCGACGCGGCCATCGAGGGTTACCGGCCCGGCGTCGCGGAGCGTCTCGGTGTAGGACCCGACGCCCTGCTCACAGCCAATCCTGCACTCGTCTACGGGCGAATGACCGGCTGGGGACAGGACGGTCCCCTGGCACAGGCACCCGGACACGACATCAACTACATCGCACTCAGCGGTGCACTGCACGCGATCGGGCCCGCCGACGGTGACCCTGTTGTTCCACTGAACCTCATCGGGGACTTCGGTGGCGGCGGAATGCTCCTCGCCTTCGGCGTAGTGAGCGCGCTGGTGCAGGCGAAAATGAGCGGCACCGGGCAAGTGGTCGACGCCGCAATGGTCGACGGCAGCGCCCTACTGATGGCCATGACCTACGGCTTCCTCGGTCAGGGTCGCTGGCAGGACCGGCGCGGGGTGAACCGTCTCGATGGCGGCGCACCCTGGTACCGGGTGTATCGCTGCGCCGACGACGAGCATCTGGCCGTGGGCTGCGTCGAACCACAGTTCTATGACCACATGCTTGGGGTTCTCGGACTCACCGACGACTCGGACTTCGCCAACCAGAACGATGTCGAACAGTGGCCGCGGATGCACAAGCGCCTCGAAGAGCTGTTCCGCACCCGGTCGCGCGACGCATGGGCCCGGCTATTCGATGGCCAGGAAGCATGTGTCACGCCCGTACTCTCGATGCGCGAAGCGCTCGAGCACCCCCACAATCTGGCGCGCCGCACCTTCACCCGCGACGCGGCGGGGATCTCGCAGCCGATGCCCGGACCGCGGTTCAGCATGACCCCGCCAGCGCATCCGCGGCCGGCGCCGACGGTCGGTGCCCAGACCCGCGAAGTCCTCGTCGACAGCGGTCTCGACTCCACTGCGATCGACGACCTGCTGCTGGCGGGGGTGATCAGCGCATGACGATGCGATCTCCCACACCCCGGATCGTTACCCGGTATGCCTGCGATAAGGACGGCGGTCTCACTGCCAGTCCGCCGGACAAGGGTCGGTGACGTCGTGAATGCCCTCGCGGACCTCACCGTGGTATCCCTCGAGCAGGCGGTGGCCGCGCCGTTCGCGACGCGTCAACTGGCCGATCTCGGTGCCCGCGTCATCAAGATCGAACGTCCTGGAGCGGGAGATTTCGCACGGCACTACGACACGGCCGTCCACGGCACATCGAGCTACTTTGCCTGGTTGAACCGGGGCAAACAGAGCGCCGCGCTCGACGTGAAGCAGCCCGCGGACCTCGCACTGGTCAAACGCATGATCGCGAACGCCGATATCTTCGTTCAGAACCTGGCGCCCGGCGCGGCCGCGCGTCTCGGGCTCGACGCCGACACACTTCGAGCGGATCATCCAGACCTGATTGTCTGCTCGATCTCGGGATATGGGCCGGGCGGACCCTACAGCGGCAAGAAGGCCTACGACCTGCTCGTCCAGTGCGAGACCGGACTGCTGTCGGTGACGGGCACCGCAGAGGAACCGGTCAAGGTCGGCATCTCCATCGCGGACATCGCCACGGGGATGTACGCCTTCAGCGGCATCCTCACAGCCCTCTACGAGCGCCAACGCACCGGAGACGGAACCGCACTCGAAGTCGCGATGATCGATGCGCTGGGCGAATGGATGAGCCAGCCCTACCTCTACAGCGAGTACGCCGGCGCGCCGCTGCCGCGGACAGGTCCTCGGCACTTCTCGATCGCACCCTACGGGCCGTACCGAACCGGCGGCAACGCAACAGTTTTCATCGGAGTGCAGAACGACCGCGAGTGGGCGGTGTTCTGCGAACGGGTCCTGGTGAATCCGGCGTTGGCATCCGATGAACGATTCGTGACCAATTCCGAGCGCGTCGTACACAACGCGCAGCTGACCCAACTCATCGAAGAGGCCCTCGCGCAGTACGACGCCGACGAGGTCACCGCGGCACTCGAGGAAATCGGGATCGCGAACGCCCGGCTACGCACGATGGGTGAGTTCGCGCACCATCCGCAATTGGTGGCACGCGACCGCTGGCGCACCGTCGAATCAGCCGGCGGTCCGGTCCGCAGCCTCCTGCCGCCGGTCGTCGTCGCCGGCAGCCGAGAAGCAGTGATGGGCGGTATTCCTGTCCTCGGACAACACACCGCGGACCTGCGTGAGGAGTTCGCGGTCACCGAACCCGTCCCGACCGCGGGCCGGTGACCGTCCCCATGCCCGGGTCTCGGCCCGGGCAATGACCTGCCGCTACACCGACAGCCACGAAAACAACTCTCTACCTCAATCACGCCGATCCGATGCCCCGTCGGGCGCTGTCAACTACAGCGTTCCCGGCAGTGATTGCAAAGCCCACCGAGCGATCGCAACCCGAGAGGACCAGTAGAAAATGAGTACCGGAACCTTCAAGAAAGCGGCGGTGCGGGTGATCGAGCCCGGCGCCGAATCCCGCCGTACCGCATGGGGCCTGACCTCCCTGCTCGTTCTGCTCTACATCGTCAACTACGGCGACAAGGTGGTCTTGGGCATCATCGCCCAGCCGTTGGCGGAGGAATTGGGACTGCGCTCGTCCCAAATCGGCCTCGTCGGCAGCCTGTTCTTCCTCACCTTCACTATCGGTGGGTTCTTCGCCGGCGCTCTCAACCGGTGGTTGACTCTGCGATGGGCACTCGTCCTGCTCGCGCTGGGATGGTCGGTGGTGATGTTGCCCATGGTCATCACCGCGACGTTCGCAGTCCTGCTAGTGAGTCGATTGGTGCTGGGCCTCGCCGAGGGGCCCACGTCCGCGCTGCTGCACACTGCCGCATATTCCTGGCATCCCCCGACGCGGCGCGCCCTGCCCGGCGCGTTGCTTGCCGGCTCCGCCTCGGTGGCGAAGATCGCGGTGGCTCCGCTCCTGGCCTACGTCACCGTCACAATGGGGTGGCGAAGCGCGCTGGTAGCCCTTTCCATCGCAGGTGTCGCATGGTGTGTCGTGTGGGTGGCCCTGTGGCGACAAGGCCCGTACGTCGGAAGCAACAAGAAGGACGAGGCCGTGCAGGACGCAGCGTCGGCCGAGTCGGCTGAACCGACCATCCCGTGGGTTCGGATCTTCACCACCCGGACCTTCGTCAGCGGCGTATTTCTGGTGATGAGTTGCTACGCCATGTCCTCTGTCATCCTCACCTGGTTGCCGTCCTACTTCGAGGTAGGCCTCGGCTACAGTCGACTGCAGGCCGGATCCATGTTCGCCTTCCCCAGCATCACCGGGTTGATCCTGATGCTGCTGACGTCGACGATCGGTGACCGTCTCATCACCCGAGGCGTGTCAAGCCGTCTCATCCGCATCGTGCTCCCAGCTACCGGCGTATTGTTCTGCGGTGCTTTCCTTCTCGTCCTGCCAGCCATCGATTCCCCCGCCCTGGCGGTGCTCGTCGTCTCGCTCGGCTACGGATTCGCATCGCCGGTCTTCCCGATGCTCAACGCTGCGATCTCGGAGATCTGTCCGCCGCGCCAGACCGCGGGAACGATGGGGGTGTTTTTGGCGATCATGGCGATCGGCGGCCTCATCGCCCCCTACGGGACCGGGCTCATCGTCGACGCCGCGAGCACACCAGCGGCAGGCTACGCGACCTCCTTCCAGGTCCTCGGTGTCGTCGCCGCGCTGTGCGCACTGCTCGCCGTTCTGCTCGCGAACCCGGAACGGGACAAAGCGAAAGTCCGCAGCACCCAATAGGTTGCAGCCCGCGCATCGACCTGGTGGTCGGGGTTCTGGATTCCGCTCGGTTTCTGCCTTACAGAGGCTCCACCCATCTTTTAGCGCTTGAAATGGGGATGTCACCGCGGCATGGGGCTATCGGGGTTCGTGCTGGCCAGCGAGTTCTCCGGTAAGGGACCACGCTGTCGGGACGAGCCGGTGGGATTCGACATACCCGGTGGCGGAAGGTGCGTTCTGTCAGTGGCCTGGTCAGGCTATCTGGATGGGGGGCAGGTGGTAGCTACCGTCCAGGACGGGTGCGAGTGGGGCGTAGAAGCGCATCGTGGTGTTGAACGACCCGGCGGGCGCGGGGAGCCAGTTCGCCGCCTCGGCCGGGTCCTCGGGTCGGGTGTGGCGCAGGTGAATCGTCAGCGAGCCATCGGAGTTGGGTCGAAGACCGTCCGTGGTGCTGCCGATCGAGAACCGGCCGATGTCGTTGGCGACGAACAGCATATCCTCGGCGTACATCGTGCTCGGCTCCCTCGACTCGGCCCAGGTGCGAAGACTCCTGGACGAATCGGCAATCGCGTTCGCCGAACAACGCACTGTCCGTGCATGTGCGGACCATCCGCAACTTCATGGCCAGGGACCGTTGGGAAGGCGTTGCGACACCGGAAGGCGTCGTCCGAACACTGATCCCCCCGGTCACGTTCGCCGGGACACGGCCGCTACTGAAGCCCGTCCCGGCATGGGGAGAGCGCACCGCGGAGATCATCGACTGGCTGGCCTCGGCACCGCGTTCACGCGTTCGCTGAATTCAAGTCAGCTCCAGCGCAGGTCATCCGTGCCGAGGACGTCTTCCCCGCACTCGAGTCCAACCCGTCAGGTGGTGACGGATCGTACCGGTGTCGGGTCGCCTACCTGGGACCCATGCGGATGGCTCCGTCGAGGCGGATGGTTTCGCCGTTGAGCATGGCGTTGTCGATGATGTGCGCGGCGAGGGCGGCGTATTCGGCAGCCTTGCCGAGCCGGGAGGGGTGCGGCACCTGCTGTCCGAGGGACTTCTGGGCCTCCTCGGGAAGCCCGGCCATCATGGGCGTTTCGAAGATTCCGGGTGCGATGGTGACGACGCGGATGAGGTGGCGGGCCAGTTCGCGGGCGATCGGCAGTGTCATGGCGGCGACGCCGCCCTTCGACGCCGCGTAGGCGGGCTGACCGATCTGGCCGTCGAATGCGGCGACGGAGGCGGTGTCGATGATGACGCCGCGTTCCCCATCGACGGGTTCGGTCTGGGCGATCTTCTCGGCGGCGAGGCGGAGGACGTTGAACGTGCCGACGAGGTTGATGCGGACGACGCGTTCGAAGTCCGCGAGGGGAAGGGCGCCGGCCTTGCCGAGAACCTTGCCGGGCGTGGCGATTCCGGCGCAGTTGACCACCACGCGAAGGTCGCCGAGCGACGCGGCGAAGTCGATCGCGGACGTGACGTCACCGGCGGAGGTGACGTCGGCGGCCGTGAAGTAGGCGCCCTTCCCGATCTCCTTGGCGGCCACTTCCCCGTCGGACGACGGGAGGTCGAGCAGCACGACCTGGGCGCCGCGCTCGTGCAGGGCCCGGGCGGTGGCGTTGCCGAGTCCGGATGCTCCGCCGGTGACGACAGCGACGGCTCCATCGATCTTCACAAAGTTCTCCTCGAATAGGTTTGCGGCAGTGGTGGGTAAGCGGGGTTGTCAGGGGACGCGCAGGATCAGGGCGTCGCCCTGTCCGCCGCCGCCGCACAGGGCGACGGCGCCGGTGCCGCCGCCGCGGCGCTGCAACTCGAGCGCGAGGTGCAGGGTGATGCGGGCGCCGGACATGCCGATCGGGTGACCGAGGGCGATCGCACCGCCGTTGACGTTGACCCGGTCGGGGTCGACGCCGAGTTCGCGGGTGGAGGCGATCCCGACCGCCGCGAACGCCTCGTTGATCTCGATCAGATCCAGCTCGGCGGGCGCGATACCGGCTGCATCACAGGCTTTCGCGATGGCACCGGACGGCTGGAACTGCAGACCCGAATCCGGTCCGGCGACCATGCCGTGCTCGCCGATCTCGGCCAGCCAGGTCAGTCCCTCGGCCTCGGCGCGTTCCTTGCTCATCACCACCACGGCGGCGGCGCCGTCGTTGATCGTCGACGCGTTCCCCGCGGTGACTGTGCCGCCGTCGCGGAACGCGCCACGCAACCGCGCCAGGGTTTCGGGCGTGGTGTCGGGGCGGATGCCTTCGTCGCGGCGCAGCCAGGTGCTCTCACCGCGGCGGGCGGGGATCTCGACCGGGACGACCTCGTCGTCGAAGATCCCGTTGTCCCAGGCCTTGGCGGCCAGCTGGTGGGAGCGGGCCGCGAACGCGTCCTGGTCCTCGCGGGCGATGACGTCGCTGTCGTTGCCGGCCTCGGTGAGCAGCCCCATCGGCTGATCGGTGAACGCGTCGTGCAACCCGTCGAGGGCCATGTGGTCGACGAGGGTGACGTCGCCGTACTTGAAACCGCCGCGTGAACCGGGCAGCAGGTGCGGTGCCTGGCTCATCGACTCCATGCCGCCGGCGACGATCACGTCGAATGCGCCGGACCGGATGAACTGGTCGGCGAGGATGATCGACTCGACCCCCGACAGGCAGACCTTGTTGATGTTCAGCGACGGGGTGCTCATCGGGATGCCGGCCTTCGCGGCGGCCTGACGGGCGGGCATCTGCCCGGCGCCGGCGGTGAGGACCTGACCCATGATGACGTACTGCACCTGGTCCGGGGCCACACCGGCCTTGCCGAGCGCCGCGTCGATGGCGATTCCGCCGAGGTCGGCGCCGGAGAACCCGGCGAGCGAACCCTGCAGCCGGCCGATCGGGGTGCGGGCGCCTGCGACGATCACAGAGGTGGGCATATCAGGAGGAGCCTTTCTCGGGGGTGGGTACGTCAGTTCGCGGCGAGGGTACGGCTGATGACCAGGCGCTGAATCTGGTTGGTGCCCTCGAAGATCTGCGTGATCTTCGCTTCCCGCATGTACCGCTCGACGCGGAAGTCGCGGGTGTAGCCGTAGCCGCCGAGCACCTGGACGGCGTCGGTGGTGACCTTCATGGCGGCATCGGTGGCGACGAGCTTGGCGACCGACGCGTTGCGGGAGTACGGCAGGCCGGCGTCGCGGCGGCGGGCCGCGTCGATGTAGGTGGCGCGCGCGGAGTCGACGGCCGCCGCCATGTCGGCGAGCAGGAAGCCGAGCCCCTGGTGGTCGATGATCTTCTTGCCGAACGCAGTCCGTTCCTGGGCGTAGGCGACGGCCTCGTCGAGGGCGGCCTGCGCGAGACCGACAGCGACGGCGGCGATGCCCAGGCGGCCGGAATCGAGTGCGCTGAACGCGATCTGCAGACCCTGGCCTTCCGCGCCGATACGTCGTTCCGCGGGCACGAAGGCGTCGTCGTAGTGCGCGGACGTCGTCGGCACGGCGTGCAGGCCCATCTTCTCCTCGGGCTTGCCGAACGTCAGGCCCTCGGTGTCCTTGGGGACCAGGAAGCAGGAGATCCCCTTCGATCCCTCACCGGTGCGGGCGAAGAGGTTGTAGAAATCGGCGATGCCGCCGTGGGTGATCCACGCCTTCGCGCCGTTGACGACGTACCCGCCGTCGGTTGCGGAGGCCTTGCAGGTCAGTGCGGCGGCGTCGGATCCGGCCTGCGGCTCGGACAGGCTGTAGGCGCCGATGGTGTTGCCGCCGAGCATCTCCGGGAGCCACTGCTGCTTCTGCTCGTCCGTGCCGAACGCCATCAGCGGGTGGCAGGCGAGGCTGTGGACGCTGACCGCGACCGCGACCGATGCCCAGCGGGCGGCGATCTCCTCGAGCACCTGCAGGTACACCTCGTACGGCTGCGCGCCGCCGCCCCACTCCTCCGGGTACGGCAGGCTCAGCAGTCCGGCCTCGCCGAGGGTGGCGAACACGCCTTCGGGGTAGGTCTCCGCCTTCTCGTGCTCGTCGACGATCGGCGTCAGGACCTTGTCGGCGACGTCACGCGTGAGCTGGATCAGGTCACGGGCTTCGTCAGTAGGCAGCAAGCGATCGACGGCCACGGTTTCTCCTCGAGAAGGCTACGGAAAACAGTACTGGATTACGCCCCAGGGTACTGATTGCGAAATAGTACTGCAAGGCATCGCCCAGTACTATTTCTGTCATGGAGCAGCCCACCCGAACCGGTTTCGCCACCCGACGGCGCACCCAGCTCTTCGACGCCCTCGTCGACCTGATCCTGGTCGAGGGGTTCGCCCACCTGACGCTCGACGAGATCGCGAACCGGCTGCGCTGTTCGAAGTCGACGCTGTACACCCTCGCCGGCAGCAAGGAACAGCTGGTCCGGGCCGCCACCGTGCACTTCTTCCGCCGCGCGACCGACGACGTCGAGTCGCACATCGAGCCGATCACCGGGGCCCGCGAGCGGATCACCGCCTATCTGTCGGCCGTGGGCACCGCACTGTCGGCCGCGTCCGACCAGTTCATGACCGACCTCGACGCCTTCCCGCCGGCACGGGAGGTGTACGAACGGAACACGCAGTTCGCGGCCGGCCGGGTCCAGGAGTTGATCACCGAAGGCGTCGCCGGCGGGGACTTCCGCGACGTGCACGCCGCCTTCGCCGCCGACCTCGCCGCCACCATGATGGTCCGCATCCAGCAGCGCGGGGTCCGCGACAGCACCGGGCTCGACGACGCGCACGCCTACGCCGAACTCGCCGCCATCCTCACGGGCGGCATCAGCGCCTGAACCGTGTCACCGAGTTCGTGCGCCGAGTAGTTCCGCGGTTCTCCGCAACCGCATCAGCACCTGCAGATCGAGAGCCTTGTCGGGGTCGCGCCAGTCCGGGCCGAGGAGGCGGTCGATCGCGTCGAGACGCTGGTAGAGGGTGTTGACGTGCACGCCGAGACTCGACGCGGTCGCCGAATGGTGACGGCCGTGAGCCAGATACTCGGACAGTGTTTCCAGCAGTGGCACTCCGCGTTTGGCCTGCTCGGCCATCAGCGGGCCCAGTTGCGCCTCGGTGAGCTCGTCGAGGTGCTCACGCGCCATGTGGCTCAGCAGGATCCGGTAGATGCCCAGACCGCGCGCGGACGAGACCTCGCCTGCGCGTCCCAATGTGTCGAGCACATCGACGGTCTGCTGGGCTTCGACGTAGGCGCGCGCGAGCGCCTTCGCGCCACGCGCGGGCTCCGCGATACCGATCGTCGCGCCGAGCCGTCCGGCGGTGAACACCGCCTGGGCGGAGGCCGAATTTTTGGCGGGCACGACCGCCAGGGCGCGGGAGCCATGCTCCGCTGCAACGGTTCCCGAGGGGAAGGGCAATGTCCCGAGAGCGGTGCGGACCGTGTCCTGGCCCGCGGCGATCGCCACGGCGACGCAGTACGTCGTGTCGGGGTTGAGTCCGGCCAACCGCAGTTGGCGGCGCTCGTCCTGTGCGGTGGCGGCGGGATGGGTCAGGAGGTCGACGAGAAACGCATCCCGTGCGCGACGCGTCGCCTCCCCCGCCGCACGTTCCTCGGCGAGCGACAGTGCGATCGCGGGTGCCGCGCGTTCGAGCAGGAGGCGAGTGGTCGGCTGCCCGGCTCCCACGGACAGGAGCGCGCCGAGCATCTCGCCGGCAGCCGCGACACGCTGCGCGATCACCTCGCCGCGTTCGGCGTGGTCGTTGCCGCCCGCGCGCAGCTCACGGACCGCCGCCGACACCTCGTCGGCGTGCGGCATCAGGTCCACGGGCAACTCGGATTCGTCCTGCACGAAATAGGCCGGTTGCCGGGAGAGTTGGGCGACCTCCTGCACCAGACGCTGCACCCCGGCGCCGAGCAGCACCACCTGAGTCAGCGTCCGATCCCATTGCAGTATCTGTTCGAGCTCGGTTGTGCGCTGCGATAATTCGGCGTTCACCGATTCGAGCCGTGCGATGGTGTCTCGCTCACGTTCCAACGAGCGAACGTTCTCGATCGCGATCGCCGCATGGGCTGCCAGCGCCGACAACAGCGCGATCTCGGATTCGGTGAACGCCCGCTCCTGACGCTTGCACGCGAACAGGGCACCGATGACGCGGTCGGCGACGCGCAGGGGCACCCCGAGCAGGCCGCGCATGTTCTCCGACCGCGCTGCGCTGTCGGCTCCGGTGATGTGCCGGAACGCCGGTTCGCTCTGGTAGTCGGGCGTCCACTCCGGCGCGGACCTGCGGACGATCAGGCCCACGAGTCCTTCGTCCAGGGACAACCGGATTCCGACGAGGTTCGGGGTCAGGGCCCCGCTGGTGACCTCGATGACGAATTCCTCGTCGTAGACCGACCCCATGTAGGCGAGATCCACACCGAGCAGTTGCCGCGCCTGATCGACCACTTCCTGCAGCAACACCCGGTCGTAGCGGACGGTCGTCAATCGGGCGGCGATGTCGTTGAGCGCCGCCAACTCCCTACTGCGCTGTTGGCGCTGGTCGAGCTGCGCCCGGAGCCGAAGTGCGGCGTTGGCTTCGCGTTCGACCGCGGCCCTGTCGGACGCGTCGGATTCCTCGATCAACGTGCGCCGGAGGGCATCGAGTTCGTCGATGGGTGCGTCGTCGAGCAGCAGTTCCATCCAGCCGCGATCGGCAGTACTCACTGGTGCCTCCATCCATGGATTCCTGGATTTGATAGATGAAATCTACATTGGCCGAGATGCAGATCACAGCTAGATTCGAGACATCACCTTCTCGCCCGCAAAGGACCGGTTTTCGCCATGTTGATCGATGCAGTGTTGGCATCCCTCCCCGCGGATCGCGTCGTGCGCGACCCCGACGTCGTCGCGAAGTACCAGCACGACGAAGCCGAGTGGGCGCCGTACGCCGCTCCACTCGCGGTCGTCAGGCCCCGAACGGCCCTCGAAGTCCAGGCTGTCGTGCGCGCCTGCCTCGACCACGACACCGCCGTCGTCACCCGGGGCGCCGGGACCGGTCTGTCCGGCGGAGCGAACGCCACCGACGGCTGCGTCGTCCTCGCCCTCGAGGGCATGAACGCGATCAAGGAAATCGATCCGCTCGAGCGGTATGCCGTCGTCGAGCCCGGCGTGGTGAACGACCATCTCCGCGCCGCGTGCGCCGAACACGGACTCTGGTATCCGCCGGATCCGGCCAGTTCACCGTGGTCGACGATCGGAGGGAACGTTGCCACCAACGCGGGCGGACTGTGCTGCGTCAAGTACGGCGTCACCCGTGACTACGTGCTCGGCATGCAGATCGTCACCGGCACCGGTGACCTCGTGCGCCTCGGCCGCAAGACCGCCAAGGGTGTGGCCGGTTACGATCTGGCGGGTCTCATGGTCGGGTCCGAGGGAACGCTCGGCGTCATCACCGAAATCACCGTCAAGCTGCGTCCACTCCAGGACCCGCAGCGCACGGTGGCCGGCTACTTCGACTCCATCGTCGACGCGGGCCGGGCCGTCAGCGCGGTGGCCGCTGCGGGGCTCACCCCGTCGGCGCTCGAACTGGTGGACAAGCAGTGCCTCATCGCCGTCGACGCGTGGAAGAAAATGGGACTGTCGGTGGAGGCGAACGTCGTTCTGCTCGGCCGAATCGACACCGCGGGAGTCGTCGGCGACCAGGAAGCGGAGAAGATGCTGTCGTGCTTCGAGGAAGCCGGAGCCACCTGGTCTGCCGTCTCCACCGACCAGGAGGAAGCCGACGCGTTGTTCGCTGCGCGTCGTCTGGCCTACCCCGCGATGGAGCGGCTCGGACCGGTCCTCACCGAAGACGTGTGCGTGCCGAAACGGGCTGTCCCCGAGATGCTTGCGCGCATCGAACAGATCGGTATCGACCACGGGACCACCATCGCCAACATCGCACACGCCGGCGACGGAAACCTGCACCCACTCCTCATCACACCGCGCGACGACGAGGCCGCCCGCGCCCGCGCGCAGGCCGCGTTCGCGGACATCATCGACGCGGCACTGGAACTCGGCGGCACGGTCACCGGCGAGCACGGTGTCGGTCTACTGAAGATGGACGGCCTCGCCCAGGAACTCGATCCGGTCGTCCTGGACATGCATCGATCGGTGAAGAACGCCCTCGACCCACGCGGAATCATGAACCCGGGCAAAATCTTCGAGTAGTCCGGCTATCGGCGCGCTGGCGGGACCTCGTGGAGTGGTGGTCCGGCGACCACGGTGTTGTGGATGCTGCCGATGCCTTCCACGGTCATGCTGACGGTGTCACCGATGCGCAGCGGTGGTGGTTGTCGATCTCCGCGCCATCCCCACAGTTCGGCGAGGCAGCCGCCCCCGCAGGTTCCGGATCCGAGTACGTCACCGGGCCGCACCCAGGTGCCGCGGCTGGCGTAGGCGATCAACTCGGCGAAGGTCCACGCCATGTTCGCCAGGGTGTCGCCGCCGATGCGGGTGCCGTTGACGAAGACCTCCATGTCCAGGTCGAAGCGACCATCGACCTCGTAGTCGACGAACTCGTCGATGGTGACCAGTGCCGGCCCGAGGGTGGTGGCGGTGTCCTTGCCTTTCACAGTTCCCAGGCCCACCCGCATTTCACGTCCCTGCAGGTCGCGGGCGGACCAGTCGTTGAGGATGGTGAACCCGGCAACATGGTCGAATGCCTCGTCCACGGACAGGTTGTAGCCGGCTGTGCCGATCACGACGGCGACTTCCAATTCGAAGTCGAGTACCTCGCAGCCCGGCGGCATCGGAACTGTTGCGCCCGAGCCGATGGCCGCGTGGGGGTTGGTGAAGTAGAAGGCGGGCGCTTCGTACCAGGCGTCCGGGATCGCGGCCGCCCCGGTGACCGCGCGCAACGATCCTGCCGTGTGTTGCTCGAAGGTGATGAAGTCACGGATGCTCGCGACGGGAACCGGTACTGCCAGTTCGGTGGTCGACTCCCACGCTAGCCGGTGCCCGGTCAAGGCCACGCTCGGGTCGTCGGACTCGAGCACGTCGAAGACGTCGGCGGACTCCGCCAACAGGGTGATGTGGTGGTCGGCGACAACGCCGTAGCGCTGGACACCGTCGACGATCAGGGAACCGATTCTCATGCCTGCTCCTCGTCGAAGATGGCCACGGCGCGGGTCCATCCGGCCGAGGCCTTGTGGATCTTCACGGGGAAGCAGGCCACCTGGAATCCCGACGAGGGGATCGATTCGAGGTTGCCGAGTTTTTCGATGTGGCAGTAGCCGATGTCGCGGCCGGCGCGGTGGCCCTCCCAGATGATGCCGGCGTCGCCGGTTTCGGCGTACCGCTGGGCTGTGTAGACGAACGGCGCATCCCAGCTCCAGGCGTCGGTGCCGGTCACCCGCACGCCCTGGCGCAGCAGGTGCAGCGTGGCATCACGGCCCATGCCGCAGCCGGTGTTCACATAGTCGTCGTGGCCGTAGCGGGCACCCGCGCTCGTGTTGACCAGGACGATGTCGAACGGGGCCAGGGTGTGCCCGATCCGGTCCAGTTCGGTGTCGATGTCGTCGGCGGTGACGACGTAGCCGTCGTCGAAGTGCCGGAAGTCGAGTTTGACGCCGCGCCCGAAGCACCAGTCGAGGGGCACTTCGTCGATGGTGATGGCCCGTTGGCCGCCGTCCATGGTGGACGCGTAGTGGTAGGGGGCGTCGAGATGGGTGCCGTTGTGGGTGGACAGCTGGATGCGCTCGATGGCCCAGCCTTCCCCGTCGGGCAGGTCGTCGACCCGCGTGCCGGGGAAGAACTGCAGCAGGTCATCGCGGGTATGTGCGTGGTCCAGGTAGTCGATCTCGGGCAGATGGCCGGGTGGGTCGGAGGGAATGCCCGCCTGCAATGAGACGGACAGGTCGATGATGCGTCGCATGATGTCGAGCCTTTACTTCGGGATCACGGGAAGGAGCAGGGAGGTTCCGGCGTCCGGGCCGGTGTGCACTGTTGTCGTGCCGTCGAAGATGCCGGCAGGCCGGTCGTCCGGATCGTCGTGCGGGGTCAATCCGTTGCCGCGCATCTCGATGCCGTAGATCACCGGCCACGGTCCGTCGCCGGGCATGTCGAAGTCGCGGCCGGCGAGGGTGACGCCGAGCCGGTAGCCGGTGGGGACGACGATGGAGGTAGGCCAGATCTCGACGTCCAGATCGACAGCCTCGCCGGGCGTCAGCGGCTGCTTGCTCGAATGCCGGTGCCACGGGCGGTGCGGCAGACTGGCCTGCTCGTCCAGCTCGCGGTGGGACGCGCGCAGCCAGCCCACGCCGAGCACACCGTGGGGATCGATCGCGTCCACCAGAGAGATCTCGTTCCCGTCCGGGTCCTGAACGCGCAGGGTGACGATCAGGTCGGCGTCGGTGGTGGAGGAGGACAGACGTACCCGTGCCGAGGCCGGTCCGGTGATCTCCAACGGCTCGGTCAGCGGCGCGGTCCAGAAGTCGACACCGGGCCCCAGCGCCGCAAACTCGGCCGTGCCCTCGGCCGGTGGTTCGGCCGGGCTCATCGCTCCGGACGTCGCGTCGAGGTGGAACCGCGTCCACTGCGTGCGGGCCAGCGGCCATTCCTGTTCGTCGCGGCCCTCGAACGAGCCGTCGAGGTGGCGCACGTTCAGTCGCACCGGTGGCTGGTCTTCCCAGCCGGTCGCCTCGCCTCTGAGGAAGTGGCCGAAGAATCGCTTCTGCAGGTCGACGCCGTAGTCGGTGTAGAACTCCGCGTAGTGCTCGTGACCGTGCACCTCCAGCCACTTCTGGGAGGACGACACCTGGGCGTAGGCGTCGAAATTGCCGCGGGTGTGCAGCCGGTGCGCCCAATTCGCCGCCGACAGCACCGGGACCTCGATCCGCGTCAGGTCCGGCGTGCGGGCCTGCGCGAATTCGTCGAGCAGCTCCCGACGTTTGCCTTCCCCGATCGTGTCGACTCTGTTCGCGACGAGTTCGTCGTCGGTCAGCGTCGGCGGTCCGGCGACCAACTCACCGGTGTTGGGGTTGCGTCGGCCCCGCTCCCCGGCCCCGTGCTGGACGGTGAAGATCTGGTGCTCCTGCCACGCTTGGCCGAACCGGGTCACGATGCCGCCGTGCCGGTTGAGGTCTCGGTAGATGTCGGTGAAGCCCTCCCACGGGCAGATCGCCGTCAGATGTGGTGGCTGCAGTGCCGCCACGAGCCACTGGTTGGCCGCGTAATAGGAGATCCCGAGCAGTCCCACCCGGCCGTTCGACCAGTCTCGGGTGCCGGCCCATTCGATGGCCTCGTAGTAGTCGCGGGCCTCCTGCTCGCTGAGCATGTCCAACAGTCCGGCCGAGCGGCCGGCGCCTCGGGAATCGACCCGAATGCAGATGTATCCGTCCGGGACCCACTTCTCCGGATCGACGGTCTCCCACACCTGGTAGCGGTTGCTCGACCCGGCCGCCGCGTCCGGATGCGCTCTGATCAGCTGCTGCCACATCGGCCCGAAACCCTCTTGGAACGCGAGGCCCTTGCCGTACGGCCCGAGCGTCATCAGCACCGGATATACGCCCTCGTCGTCGGGCCGGAAGACGTCGGCCCGCAGGATCGTGCCGTCCGCCATCGGCACGGGTACGTCCCAGTCGATGCGCATCCCGTCCACCGTCTCGCTGCGTTCGCTGATCTCCGCACTGGTTTGCGTTGTCATGACTACCCACCTTCTAAAGTCCAGAAACTTGCATTAACAGTATGAGCTGAGTCACGTCATTAATGCAAGGGTCTTGCGTTAAGGTGGAGTCATGAGTGATCAAGGAGCCCAGCGTCGCCCCGGTGGCCGTTCCGCTCGAGTCCGCCGCGCAGTCCTCGACGCCGCTCTCGACGCGCTGCACGAGCACGGCATGGAGGGGTTGGCGGTCGCGGACGTCGCGTCGCGGGCGGGCGTGCACGAGACGTCGATCTACCGTCGGTGGGGTACGCGGGAGAACCTGATGATCGAGGCGCTGCTCGAGGAAGCGGAAGAATGGGGTCAGGTGCCCGACACCGGATCACTTCGCGACGATCTGATCGCCTACGCCGGTCGACTCGTGACGTACCTGACCAGCCCGGTCGGCTCGGCCTTCGACAGGGCATTGGCTGCCTCCGGCGACGACCCCGCCGCCACCGAGGCGCGCAACCGGTACTGGGAGGCGCGCTTCGCGCGGTCGAGTGAGATCGTGAAGCGCGCGATCGGACGGGGTGAGCTGCCCGAGACCACCGATGTCCGACTCGCCATCGAAATGCTGGTCGCCCCAATACACTTCAAGGTCCTGCTCACCCGCGAAGCTCCGGGACCGGAGCTACCCGAGCGCATCGTCGACTCACTCCTGCACGGTCTCGTCGGACGCGGCAACTCCGGCGAGGGCGCCTCGACGGTGTGAGGCACACTCTGGTTACCGAAGGCGGTGATTGTCTCCACTGATCTCATCGCGGTATGGGTGATTTCTCCATGGTTTCCACGCGACCCGGCTCATACAGTGGTCTACATCACGTTGCCCGGTCGGG
Source organism: Rhodococcus sp. P3_B8 (assembly GCF_056402775.1). NCBI lineage: Bacteria > Bacillati > Actinomycetota > Actinomycetes > Mycobacteriales > Nocardiaceae > Rhodococcus > Rhodococcus sp. P3_B8. The sequence goes on along the minus strand of NZ_JBFUGT010000046.1, from coordinate 15,688 downwards.
CGCCCACTCTTCAGGAAGCCGAGTCATTCATGTCGTCTGTACTGCAGAAACCCGAGATCGAGGCGAGGGTGGTCCGGAAGGTCGCCCGGCGGCTCATTCCGTTCCTCGGCCTGGCCTACTTCGTCAACTATCTCGACCGGACCAATATCGGGCTGGCGAAGCTGACGATGAGCGAGGAACTCGGACTCACCGAGACCATGTTCGGTCTGGCCTCCGGGCTCTTCTTCGTCGGATATCTCCTGTTCGAGGTGCCGAGCAATCTCGCGTTGCACAGGTTCGGGGCACGCCGGTGGATCGCCCGGATCATGCTCACGTGGGGAATCATCGCGGCGGCCATGGCCTTCGTGCCCAATGCCGGCTCGCTGTACACGCTGCGCATGCTGCTGGGTATCGCCGAGGCGGGTTTCTTCCCGGGTGTGCTGCTCTACCTGACCCTGTGGTTTCCCCGCGCCTATCGGGTCCGGCTGATGGGCCTGTTCCTTCTCGCGCTCCCGGTGTCGTCGGCGCTAGGCGCCCCGCTGTCGAGCGCCATCATTCAATACTGGGACGGGCTGTTCGGACTGTCCGGGTGGCGGGTCATGTTCCTGCTCGAGGGGATCCCCGCCGTCGTGCTCGCGGTGGTCACCTGGTTCTACCTGACGGACCGGCCCTCGCAGGCCACATGGCTGGACGAGGACGAAAAAGTCTGGCTCACTCGTGAACTCGAATCCGAGGCGGCCGAATCCGGTTCCCACATCAGCGGCTCGGTTCGCCGGGCGCTGACCGACTCCCGCGTGTGGATGCTGGGGCTCGTCTACTTCGGAATCACCTACGGCTTGTACTCGCTCAGCTTCTTCCTGCCCAGCATCGTCGCCGGTTTCAAAAAGACGTTCGACACCGACTTCTCACTGGTCACCACCGGGTTGATCGTCGCGGTCCCGTTCGCGGTCGGTGCTGTCGCAATGGTGTTGTGGAGCAGGCACTCCGACCGGACCGGTGAGCGGATCTGGCACGTCGCCATCCCCACCCTGATCGGAGCCGTCTCCATTCCGATCGCCCTGTACATGCAGTCTCCGCTCACGACGATGATCGCGGTGACCGTCAACGCGGTCGGTGTGTTCTGTGCCCTGCCGGTGTTCTGGTACCTGCCCAGCACGTTCCTCACCGGCGCGGGCGCCGCGGCAGGCATCGCCGTCGTCAACTCGGTGGGCAACACGAGCGGTTTCGGGGCCCCGTACGTCACGGGATGGCTGTTCGACGCCACCGGGAACTCACGCGCAGGCCTGTGGGTCGTCGGGGCGGTCATGCTCGTCGCCGTGGTGCTGGTTCTCGTACTCAGATCGCGGGTAACTCCCACTCGCAGTGTCGAAGACGTCGGCGGGGAGGTCGTCGCCGCACATCGCTGATCGGAGAACAGGCGCTGCCGGGCGGTCGACGGCAGCGCCTTCGTCATTGCTCCTCGGCGATTCGCTCGAGCAGCGGCCGGGTTCGGTAGGGGATGGCGTCGCGCATCGCCACGGACACCGTGGTGCGCTCGATCCCGGGCACGGCGAGGATGAGGCCGGCGACCCGATACAGATCGTCGGCATCGACGGCGACCACGCCGATGTGCAGGTCCGCCGCCCCGGAGATGCCGACGACCTCCACGACCTCGGCGATGTCCCGCAGGTGTTCGATGACGTCCTCGAGGCGATGCTGGTCGACCACCGCGGTGACGAACGCCTGCAGGGGGTATCCCAGATCGCGGGGTGACACGCAGCKGTCGACCGGTGCGAGCACTCGTTGCTCCTCCCAGCGAGACATCCGTGCTTGCACGGTATTCCGTGCCATCCCCAGCAGCGAGGCCAGCTGCACCCCGGTGGCGCGAGGGGCGTCGCACAGGGCGAGCAGCAGCCGGGCGTCGGTCCGATCGAGTTTCGTCATGTAGCGCAGTATGCCAGAGTTTGCCGCTCGCGATTTGAGCATTCTGCTTATTTTGAATGACAACACTTGCGCATGATGAATCCTGATGATTGTGTGAATGCAACATTCTGACCGACACGGTCACTCGCGGGTGGCGAGCTCTCCCGGTACATCACTTTCGGAGGTTTTCGTGTTCGACAATGACGACGTGGTGCAGCTGGTCACCGAAATCGGTGCGCGAGTAGAGCATCCGGACTACTCCCGGTACGTCGACGATGTCGACATCACCGCGGTGCGTGCGCTGTACGAAGACCTGGTCGTGGTGCGGCGCATCGACGCGGAGGCGACCGCGCTGCAGCGTCAGGGCGAACTGGGGCTGTGGGCTCCGCTGCTGGGGCAGGAAGCCGCGCAGGTCGGGTCGGCGCGCGCCCTCCGTCCGGACGACTTCGTCTTCGCCAGCTACCGCGAACACGGTGTCGCGTACTGCCGCGACGTCGACCCCACCCACATGCTCAGGTTCTGGCGGGGGTCGACGCACTCGGGCTGGAACCCGTTCGAATACAACATGACGACCCCCGCGATCATCGTCGGCGCGCAGGCGTTGCACGCCACCGGGTATGCGATGGGCATGCAGTTCGACGGCTCCGACGGCGCCGCGATCACCTACTTCGGCGACGGCGCCACCAGTCAGGGCGATATCTCCGAGGCCTTCGGGTTCGCCGCGAGCTTCAACGCGCCCGTGGTGTTCTTCTGCCAGAACAATCAGTGGGCGATCTCCGAACCGGTCAGCCTGCAATCGCGGGTGAGTATCGCCGCGCGGGGCCGGGGCTTCGGGGTTCCCGGCGTGCGCGTCGACGGCAACGATGTCCTCGCCGTGATCGCCGTGACCCGGGCCGCGCTCGAACGGGCGCGGGAAGGCAGCGGACCCACCCTGATCGAGGCGGTCACCTACCGGATGGGTCCGCACACCACGTCCGACGACCCGTCCCGGTACCGGCCGGCCGCGCTCGACGAGGAATGGAAACGCAAGGATCCCCTCGACCGCATCCGCGCCCTCCTCGAGTCGGCGGGCGCGATCGACGACGACTACCTCGCCGCCGTGCAGCAGCGCGCCGACGACACTGCAGCGGCGTTGCGCCGTGGATGCCTCGAGACCGTCGAACCCGAGCCGATGTCCCTGTTCGACAACGTGTACGCCGAACCTCATCCCCTCGTCGACGAAGAGCGGCGCCAGTTCGCCGCCTACCTCGACAGTTTCGAAGGAACCGACGCATGAGCACAGCCATCTCCGCGGCCGCCCCGACCACGCTTCCGCTCGGCAAGGCCCTCAACGCCGGCCTGCGCCGCGCCCTCGAGAACGACCCGAAGGTCGTGCTCATGGGAGAGGACATCGGCAAACTCGGCGGTGTCTTCCGCATCACCGACGGACTGCAGAAGGACTTCGGTCCCAACCGTGTCATCGACACCCCGCTCGCCGAATCCGGGATCATCGGCACCGCAGTCGGTCTCGCGATGCGCGGATACCGACCGGTGTGCGAGATCCAGTTCGACGGGTTCATCTACCCCGGCTTCGACCAGATCGTCTCGCAGGTCGCCAAACTGCACTACCGCACGAGCGGCAACGTGAAGATGCCGATCACCATCCGCGTCCCGTACGGCGGCGGCATCGGTGCGATCGAGCATCACTCCGAGTCGCCGGAGGGGTATTTCGCCGCGACCGCCGGTCTTCGCGTCGTCACCTGCAGCACCGCCGCCGACGCGCACTCGATGATTCAGCAGGCCATCGCGTCGGACGATCCGGTGCTGTTCTTCGAACCCAAGCGCCGGTACTGGGAGAAGGGGCAGATAGACCCGGCGGCCGAGACGAGTCCTCTGCACAAGGCCCGGGTGGTTGCACCGGGCACCGACGCCACCGTCGTCGCCTACGGGCCGCTCGTGACAACTGCACTGCAGGCCGCGAAAGTCGCTGCGGGCGAGGGTAGGTCGATCGAGGTGATCGATCTGCGGTCCATCTCCCCGCTCGACGTCGACACCGTCGCCGCGTCCGTGCAGCGCACCGGACGCCTGGTGATCACCCACGAGGCGCCCGTGTTCCTCGGGATCGGTGCCGAAATCGCTGCCCGCATCAGCGAGCGCTGCTTCTATCACCTCGAAGCGCCGGTGGCCCGCGTCGGCGGCTTCACCGTCCCGTATCCGCCGGCGAAACTCGAGGAGCACTTCCTGCCGGACGTCGACCGCATCCTCGACGCCGTCGACCGCACCTTCACCGCGTAGGAACCAGGAGTTCGCCATGCCCACTGTCCAGACATTCCTGCTGCCCGACCTCGGCGAGGGCCTCACCGACGCCGAAGTGCTGACCTGGCTGGTGAAGGTCGGCGACACCGTGACGCTCAACCAGATCATCGCCGAGGTCGAGACGGCGAAGGCGTCGGTGGAGTTGCCCTCGCCCTACGCCGGAACGGTGGTCGCGTTGCACGCCGAGGAGGGGACAACTATCGACGTCGGCAGCCCGTTCATCGACGTCGCGGTCGCCGGCGAGGGCCAGGCGGACGTGCCCGAGCCGACCGCTCCCGCGGGCCCGGCCGAGCGGACCCCGGTCCTGGTCGGCTACGGCGTGGCCGAGGACTCCTCCAGCCRGCGCCGGCAGCGGCGCCCGGCGGGAACCCGGGTCGACGTGACCCCGGCGCCGCGCACGTCGCGTCCGCTGGCCTCTCCCCCGGTGCGGTTCGCCGCGAAGCAACACGGCGTCGACCTCACCGAAGTGAACGCAACCGGGGTGCACGGTCAAGTCACCAGGGACGACCTCGAGCGCCACCGCACCGCCGCCCCGATGACGACGTCGGCGGCGACGGTCCCGGCGGACGCCGACGAGGAACGCATCCCGATCAAGGGTGTCCGCAAGCACACCGCCGCAGCGATGGTCCGCAGCGCATTCACCGCCCCGCACGTTACCGAGTTCGTCACGGTGGACGTCACCCCGACGATCGACCTCCTGGCTCAGCTGCGCGACACGAAGCACTTCACCGACGTGCGCCTGACATCACTGACGTTGGTGGCCAAGGCATTGCTCGTGGCGCTGCGCACCAACCCGACCCTGAATTCGTCCTGGGACGAGGACGCTCAGGAGATCGTCGTCAAACGCGCCGTGAATCTCGGCATCGCCGCCGCCACCCCGCGCGGGCTGATGGTGCCGAACATCAAGAACGCCCACACCCTCGGTCTGCGCGACCTCGCGATCGCCCTGTCGGATCTGACGACCACGGCGAAGGAGGGCAAGACCGGGCCCGCCGATCTGGCCGACGGCACGATCACGATCACCAATGTCGGCGTCTTCGGAATCGACGCGGGCACGCCCATCCTCAACCCCGGGGAGGCGGCGATCCTGTGCTTCGGGGCGATCCGCAGGCAGCCGTGGGAACACCAGGGAGAGATCGCGTTGCGGTCGGTCACCACACTGAGCCTGTCGTTCGATCATCGACTGGTCGACGGCGAGCAGGGATCGAGATTCCTCGCGGCCATCGGTCAGATCCTGTCGGACCCGTTGACGTTGATCGCACTGAGCTGAAATCCAGTCCACTTCGACCTTGCTGCACGTCCCATGGCGTGCCCGACCGAGGGAGTTTTCCCATGTCCGACCAACCGGACGTCCTGATTCTCGGCGGTGGATCCGGCGGGTACGCCAGCGCCTTCCGCGCCGCGCAACTGGGCAAGACCGTCACCCTGATCGAAGAGGACAAGGTCGGCGGCACCTGCCTGCACCGAGGGTGCATCCCCACCAAGGCGCTCGTGCACGCCGCCGAGGTCGCCGACACCGTCACGCACGCGTCGGCCCTCGGGATCGGGGCGACGCTCGACGGAATCGACCTCGGAGGTGTCCACGCCTACAAGAACGCGACGGTCGACCGCCTGTACAAGGGCCTGCAGGGGCTGGTTCGCGGCCACAAGATCGAGGTGGTGCACGGAACCGGCCGCTACGGCGGAGGGCGCACCGTGCACGTCGGCGATCGCACGATCACCGGCACGTCGCTGGTGCTCGCGACCGGCTCGCAGGTCCGGAGCCTGCCCGGACTCGAGATCGGTGGCCGCATCCTCACGAGCGACGAGGCACTGACGTTTCCCGAACTTCCGAAGCGCGTCGTCGTACTCGGCGGCGGTGTCATCGGGGTCGAATTCGCCAGCATCTGGGCATCGTTGGGTGCCGCCGTCACCATCGTCGAAGCGCTGCCCCGGCTCGTCGCCGCCGAAGACGAGTGGTCGTCGAAGCAACTCACCCGGGCCCTCCGCAAACGCGGCATCACCATCATGACCGGCACCCGATTCGCGAAGGCGGTCCAGGACGAGAGCACGGTCAGCGTCACGGTGGAGTCGGGCGACACGATCGAGGCGGACCTGCTGCTCGTCGCGGTCGGCCGCGGCCCCCGGACCGCCGACATCGGACTCACCGAGAACGGCGTCGTACTCGACCCCCGCGGTTTCGTCACGGTCGACGACTCCCTGCGGACCTCGCAGCCGGACGTGTACGCGGTCGGTGACATCGTCGCCGGTCCGCAACTGGCGCATCGCGGATTCCAGCAGGGAATCTTCGTCGCGGAAACGATCGCAGGCCTGAGCCCGGCACCGATCGAGGACAGCGGCATCCCCCGGGTGACGTACTCCAACCCCGAGGTCGCGTCGGTCGGGCTCACCGAAGACCAGGCCCGCGAGCGGCACGGAGACGTCGCCACCGTCGTCTACGACCTCGCCGGCAACGGCAAGAGCCAGATCCTCGGAACCAGCGGCGGCGTCAAACTGGTGCGCGCCGGAGCCACCGAGGGACCGGTCGTCGGGATCCACATGGTCGGCGAACGCGTGGGCGAACTGATCGGCGAGGCCCAACTGATCGTCAACTGGGGCGCCTACCCCGACGAAGTCGCCACCCTGGTTCACGCGCACCCCACTCAGGCCGAAGCGCTCGGCGAGGCACACCTCGCTCTTGCGGGAACACCACTGCACAGTCACAGCTGATCGCTGGCCGACCTCGCGGGTCGCGCCCGTCGCCGGCGGAAGCCGTTCACAATTCTGCAGTCCAGAACGTCTCGAGCTTCTCGGCCGTGATCACGGTGCCGAAGTTCTGTGCGACGACGGACACCGAAGCGTCGTGGGCTGTTCGACTGTAGGTGGCGGCGCAGTCTTCGACGAGCGAAACCCAGTATTCGTGAAACAGCGCGCTACGCAGACTCGACTCGACACACACCTCGGTGGCGACGCCGGTGAAGAGCAGGGAATCGATGCCGAGGGAACGCAGGGTGAGGTCGAGGTTGGTGCCGACGAATGCGCTGAACCGGTTCTTCGTGATCACCACGTCGCCGTCCCGCGGAGCGACGGCATAGTAGTCTGCCCCGGGTGTTCCTGTGCGGCAGGTAATTCCGGTGCGTGCGGCGTCCGGTCCCTCGCCCACGCGGCCGAGCCACTGGGGTGTATCGGTGGTTTCGTCGTGCAGGGTGCGTACGAAGATCACCCGGACCCCGGCCGTGCGCGCAGACGAGACGAGGTGGTCCAGGCGCGGAGCCATCGCCACCGGGGCGGTCACGTCGAAGCCCTTCTGTGCCAGCGACCCGTCGGGGGAGCAGAAATCGTTCTGCATGTCGATGACGATCAGTGCGCACCGGGCGGGGTCGTAGCGGAACGGGACCGAGCTCATTTCGTGGTGTCCTTCCATGTCAGGGGTTGTGCGGAAACCTGGTTCGGCGATGAGCCGCTACCAGATGACGACGGCGGCTCCGGTGGCCAGCAGCAGTCCGGCCATCACCGGGACGACGAGGTGGCGGACCAGTTCGGCAACCGGTATCCGGCAGAATCCGGCGACCACCACCAGCGACGACCAGATCACGAGAGTTCCCCCGCCCGTCCACGTGGCACCGTTCTGGGCGATGGCCGCCAAGGTCGCGGTGTCCATCCCGGACTGCGGCGCCAGCGCGGCAGCCAATCCACCGGTGAGGGGTAGGCCGGCCCACCCCGAACCGTCGAGACCGACCGCCATACCGATGAAGAGCATGCTGAGCGCGACGAATACGCCGTTGTCGGGGATGTACGGCTGCACGCGTTCGACGGTGTCGAAGAGGAAGGCCGGACCGGTGGTGTCGTCGTCGAGTCCGAGAATGGCGCCCGAATAGTCGGGAATGCCGATGTACACGAAACCTGCGACGGGAAGGATGATGCCGATCGCCTTGAAGGCGTACGACAGACCGTCGATGAAGTGGGTGGCGCAGAATTCGAGAGCCTCGGATCGTCGTGACGTGACGGTCACGAGTGCCATCAGGATGATTGCCGTGCCTCCCACCAGGGACGCGCCGCCACCGTCCTCCCAGGGGACGATGTCGGTGAAACGACCGACCAACATGTAGGCAAGGACGGCGAGGAACGCGGCGGGCACGCCGATCGCCCAAGCACGGGTCAGTGTCGGGCGATCCGTGATTCTCGTTCCGTCGTCCTCGAAGCCGGGCAGTTCCTCGTCGAGCACGTCCGTGGCGGTGGGTGAGACCGCGACGTCCTGACCCGGCGGGAAACCAGCGGACGTGCCGGCGGGCGTGCCACCGACACCGCCGGTGGGATGCACGGTTCCACCCATCGGTTCGGTGCCCGGAACTGGGTCCGTACGCATCCTGCGGCGGACGGTCAGGAAGTAGGCGAGCACCGCCGCGGTGACACCGACGATCAATGAGATCACCAGGGCACGGTCGGCGATGTCGTCGGCGGGAACGCCTGCGCCGCTCGCGGAAATCGACGGCGCAAGACCGATCACGTAGTCGGAGGCGATCGACATTCCCTGCCCGGAGATCGCGAGAACCACCGCGGCTCCGAGCGGCGGCAGACCCACCTTGATCGCGGCAGGAAGTAGGACCGCACCGATCAGGGCCAGTGCCGGGGTCGGCCAGAAGAACAACGAGAGAAGATAGGTGAAGACGAACAACACGATGTAAGCGACGCGGCCATTGACCATCCACCGGCTGATGGGGCGCACCATCACCTCATCGGAACCGATCGCCCGCATCGCCGCGAGCATCGAGGTCACCGCGGCGATGACGATGAAGATCTCGAACAGCGCGGTGCCGGAAGTGATGGTGGCCCGGAACACCGACATGATGGCATTCGGGACGCTGCCGCTGTACGCAAGTGCTGTGGCAAATGTCGCGACTACCGCGGGGATCATGACGTTCTTGCGTAGCGCCATGGCCACGATCAGAGAAGCGAGGCCGACTAAGAACACGATCTGCGCAGCGCCCACGTGCGACTCCTTGTATCGAACTACTTGCGGCGAGTACCTCGGAAGTGTGCGGGCGAGGACGGCCGAGTAGCGACCTATGTCGGGTCACGACGCGGGGCGCCGCAGCCCGGTTGTCGCATGATCGTGGCCTACCTTTGATGTGTCGTCAACGTCAAAGTGACTATGCGAGAGCCCATTCGATGTGCAAGGTGCGCAGAAAATGACAACCGCGTTTCGGCTTCGGCGGGTCGTGTGAACGATTACAGTATTCTGCGGCTTCCGTTGGCCACGTATAGGATGTCGCCGGTCGCCGGCACATCGTCGCCCGTCTTGACCGCACCACGTGCAGGCGCACGAGGAGCCGCCCGCGGCAGAGGAAGAGGTGGGCGTCCCCGGCCACGAGCGGCGGACGGCCTCCCAGCCGAGGGGGACCGGTCAGGGGGCCTGGCTGCCACTCGGGGCCGTCGAGCCCGGGGCAGCGTGGATGCCGGGTACCCGCCGACGTGCGGGGCTACTCGCTTCGGGCAGGAAAAGTTTCGTCCTAGTGACGATGCTGCCCGCGACAGTCTGACCTGCGAAGATCATCCTTCTCGCGGGCGACCCCGCCGGACGCGCTCGAGAGCGCGGGTGTTTAGTTGTGCGTAACACGATCTGTGCGGGTGGCGAGTTCCCGGCGAGACGACGTTCTCGGCGCCGTTTCGGCCGGAGCTCTGCTCGTCCAGCGCCGGCGGCGCCCTCGTCAGGGTCAGCTATCTCAACGTCTCCAGCGGTGACCGCGGGTCGGTGGTCGTGAAGCCGTGCGTGAATTTCCTGGAGCCCGCACCGGAACGCGCCACCGTGCGCACGGGTTCCGGTCCGGTTGCGTTCACAGTGTCCGTCATCGGTTCGGGGTTCTACCCGCGGGCCGGCCAGCCCTCGCTCCCCGGAGTCGGAGGCTTCGTCGCCCCCTGACCGGGAATCCTCGAGTACTCCGCCCAGGGAGGTCGTAAGTCGGCCATCGGATGGGGGGCGTCGGCGATATCCTTGGGTATCTCCTCGAGAGGCCAGCGGTGGTGCACTTCTTCGACAGTGGCTCGGACCGGAAGAATCGGTCCGGTCGATGACCGACGACGATCCCTTCGCGACGCAACGCGACGCGTCGGGTTCGGTCACGGCCGATCTGGCGGCTGCCGGATTCGAGGACGCACAAGAGATCGGCCGCGGCGGTTTCGGCGTCGTCTACCGCTGCACCCAGGCGGCCCTCGACCGCACTGTGGCGGTCAAGGTCCTTACCACCGACCTCGACGAGCAGAACCGGGAACGTTTCGTCCGCGAGCAGCGCGCGGCGGGCCGGCTGACCGGGCACCCCAATGTCGTCAATGTCCTCCATGTGGGCGTCACCGACAACGGTCGGCCGTACATCGTCATGCCGTACCACGCCCAGGACTCACTCGACACGCGGATCCGCCGCCACGGACCGCTCCCGCTCGACGAAGCGCTGCGACTCGGGGTGAAAATGGCCGGTGCCCTCGAGACTGCCCACCGCCTCGGGATCCTGCACCGGGACGTCAAGCCCGGGAACATCCTGCTCACCGACTACGGTGAGCCGGCACTGTCGGATTTCGGCATAGCCCGTATCGCCGGCGGGTTCGAAACCACCGCCGGCGTCGTGACGGGTTCGCCGGCGTTCACTGCCCCCGAGGTGGTGACCGGCGAATCCCCGAGTGCTGCTGCCGACGTGTACGGCCTCGGTGCCACGTTGTTCGCTGCGATGACCGGTCACGCTGCCTTCGAACGCCGTAGCGGGGAGCAGGTGGTGGCCCAGTTCCTGAGGATTGCCGCCGAGCCTGGTCCGGACCCGCGGAAGCACGGCATTCCCGAGGACGTCAGCACGATCATCGAACGTGCCATGTCCGGCACCTCGGAGGGCCGTCCCTCCGCCACGGAACTCGGTCAGCAACTCCGAGCATCTCAACGCCTCCACGGTTTTCCCGTCGACGAGATGGCACTGCACGCCGAAGCGGGAGCCGCGCAGCCGAAGGAGGACGTGATGGTGCCGCCGCCTCACCAACTCGTCTCCCATGCACACGAATTCTTCCGCGAAGTGACAAGTTTCGTCGGACGCCGCAATGAAGTAGCCGCAGTGAAGGCGCGTCTGTCGGATTCCCGGATAGTGACCCTCACCGGATTTGGTGGGGTAGGGAAAACCCGGCTGGCGTGCCGCGTCGCCTCGGAAGTGCGCAGAACCTACACCGGCGGCGTCTGGTTTGTGGATCTCGCCGCGATCTCCACTCCAGACCTTGTCGTCAGTGCGATTACCGAGGCGCTCGACATTCGCGACGGAGTGAATGCGGACGGTAGTCACTACCTGTTCGAATTCCTCGGTGGAAGACATGCACTCATCGTCCTGGACAACTGCGAGCACTTGATCGACGCGAGCGGAAGCGTCGCCGCCGAGATTGTTCGGCGGTCGGACCGTGTGGAGATCCTGGCAACCAGTCGGGAACCTCTCGGTGTGCTGGGTGAGACCGTGTTCGAGGTACCCCCCATGCCGGTCCCCGACGAAGCTCAGCTCGCCGACGGGCAGAACACCAAGAGCTTTCATTCCGAGGCGGTCGATCTTTTCGAGCAACGCGCTGCCTCCGTCGTCCCCGGATACACCCTCGACGACGAGAGCCGCCTGGAGGTTGCCCGCCTGTGCCAGCGGCTGGACGGCATCCCTCTGGCGATCGAACTCGCAGCGGTCCGGATCAGGTCCCTACCCCTCGACCGCGTCCTGTCGCGCGAGGGCGCACTCTTCGAAATTCTGACGCGGGGAAACCGTGGCGGACCGGTACGGCATCAAACGCTGCGTGGCGCCATCGATTGGAGCTTCAATCTGTGCTCGCCGGAGGAACAAGTCCTGTGGGCACGGCTGTCCGTCTTCGCGGGCGGATTCGATTTCGACGCGGTCGAGAGCGTGTGCACCGATCCGGACATCGTTCCGGACGCGTTTGACCTGATCTCCAGTCTTGTCGAAAAGTCGGTCATTTCCACCGTTCAATCCGGATCCACAGTTCGATACAAACTATTGGAAAGTATCAAGGACTACGCGGCCGAGAAACTTGCCGAGCACGGCGACGAGAATGCGTGGCGCAGAAGACATCGAGACTACTTCCTGCGTTTGGCCGAACGCAGCGAGAGCCAGTCACTGGGGTCAGGGCAGCTGGTATGGAACCGTCGTTTGCGGCACGAGCGGGCGAATCTGCGGGCGGCGCTGGAGTACTGCCTGTCTACCCCCGGGGAGGCCCGAACCGGTCTTCGGATTGCGGGTGCGTTGTGGTTCTTCTGGAACGCGAGTGGCCTGCTGCGCGACGGGCGGTACTGGCTGACCCGAGCCTTGGAGGCAGACCGGGAGCCGAGCAGCGAGAGGGCGAAAGCGCTCTGGGTGATCGCGTGGAACGCCATGGTTCAGGGCGACAACCCGACCTCCAAACAGTATTTGCTGGAATGCAGCGCCGTCGCGGAAGCGATCGGTGATCGAACCGCCCAGGCGTTTGCAGTTCAGTTCCGGGGTGCGGCGGAGATGCTCGGAAACGGAAATCTCGACGTCGCACTGGAGTACCTCACTGCCGGCATGACACTTCATGCCGAGTCAGGGGAGGTCAATTCCCTGACACTGCTGGGCGGCGCTCAGCTCGCTTTAGTGCATTGCCTGTCCGGAAACCTGGAACAATCCCTTGCCTGGGCGGACGACACCATCGCCTCAGGTAGGTCGCTGAAGGAGCACTTCTCGACGTCATGGGCGCTGTGGGCCCGCGGACTTGCCCTGTGGACCCAGCGCAAGTACCCGCAAGCCTCGGACTCGTTGAAAGAAGCGCTCGAACTGAAGCAGTCATTGAGTGACTGGTTGGGCGTGAGTACATGCACCGAGATTCTGGCGTGGATCGCGATCGAGGAAGCAAACCCCGTCCGATCCGCCCGCCTGCTGGGTATCGGGCGCACACTGTGCGGCGAGATGGGGAGCGCTCCACTCTTCGGAAACGACACGTTGATCCGCACGCGGACTCGTTACGAACAACGCACCCGTCAGCTGCTGGGTGACTCTGCGTTCGAGAAAGAATCCCGGGCCGGTGAGCGTCTCGAACACCTCGCGTCGTTTGAATTCGCGTTGCAAAAGCGCACGTCCCAGCCCGCAGCGGCGGCCACTCCTGCAGCGAAGGTGAAACTCACACCTCGTGAGAAAGAAGTGGGAAAGCTGGTGGCCGAGGGACTGACGAACAAGGAGATCGCGGAAAGGTTGGTTATCTCGCCCCGTACCGCAGAAGGACATGTAGATCGCATCCTCACGAAGACTGGGCATCGATCCCGCGCGCAGCTTGCCGCCTGGATCGCCCGCGAAGAGAGCATCGAGTCCCGAAATCCGTAGTTCGGGCAGTGCCCCCGCTGCGTTGGGTGCGGACCCGGGCTGAACTCATCGAGGGCCTCGCTGGTCCCCGCGGATACCTGTGTAGGAAATGCGGGTAGTGAAGCACGTAGATCTTCGCCGTCCCACTCGCCGCGCAATTGCGAGTCTTATCGGCATGAACAGCACACACCAACACCACACCAGGACACACACCACCAGCACCTCCTGGAAGCGGTTCGCCACCGTCGGAGTCGCCGCCGCCGCACTCGCCGTCATCCCCGCCGGCGTCGCGGCCGCATCCACCAGCACACCGGTGCCCAGCCCCCTCGCCGCCGTCGCCGGCCACGACATCCCCCGCGATCACGACAACACCATGCCGCAGCAGCGCCGGCACGACCGTCAACGCGACCAGAGGCGGGACCGCCGCGCCGAAATCACCATCGGCAACGAGATCCTCGACGGCTGGGAAAGCAGCACCCCGAGGTAGACGGTCGCACCGTCGAATGCAGGCGCCAATCCAACGAAAACCCTTCTCGACCAACAACCGACACAGCAAGGAAACCTACATGTCTTTCACAACCGACGTCACCATCCGGCCGTTCACAGTCCAGTTCCCCGACTCCGAACTCGAGGCACTGCGTGAGCGCATCGAGACCACCCGCTGGCCCGAAACGGAGACCGTCGCAGATCAGTCGCAGGGCACACCGCTCGCGACGAGCAAGGCACTGGCGCAGTACTGGGCCTCGGAATACGACTGGCGCAAGGTTGAGGCGAAGCTGAATGCTCTGCCGCAGTACATCACTGAGATCGACGGGTTGGACATCCATTTCATTCACGTCCGCTCGAAGCACGAGGATGCGTTGCCGCTCATCGTCACACATGGGTGGCCCGGTTCGATCGTCGAGCAGCTGAAGATCATCGACCCCCTGACCAATCCCACCGCCCATGGTGGTGACGTGTCGGATGCTTTCCATCTGGTGATTCCGTCGATGCCCGGCTACGGCTTCTCGGGCAAGCCCACGACGACCGGCTGGGGCCCCGACCGCATCGCACGTGCCTGGGTGGAGCTGATGAAGCGCCTCGGGTACAACCGGTACGTGGCACAGGGCGGGGACTGGGGTGCGATCGTGACTGAGGCGATGGCGGTGCAGGCGCCGCCGGAGCTGCTCGGCATTCACACCAACATGGCCAAGGTGGTTCCACCCGAGATCGACCAGGCGCTCCTCACCGGGCATCCCGTGCCCGCCGATCTGTCCGACGACGAACAGGCTGCGTGCGACCAGCTGGCATTCTTCTATCAGCACATCGGCTACGCCGTGGAGATGGGATCGCGGCCGGAGACACTGATCGGATTGGCGGATTCGCCCGTCGGTCTGGCCGCCTTCATGATCGACCACGACCCGGCGAGTTTGGCGCTGATCTCGCGGGTCTTCGCGGGACAGCCCGAAGGCCTGACGCGAGACGATGTACTCGACAACATCACCCTGTTCTGGCTGACGAACACGGCGTTGTCAGCGGCTCGTCTCTACTGGGAGAACAAGGCCCCGTTCTTCGCCGCCGGTAGCGTCTCCATCCCGGTTGCCGTGAGCGTCTTTCCCGACGAGCTCTATCAGGCACCGCGCAGTTGGGCAGAGAAGGCCTACCCCAACCTCATCCACTTCAACAAGCTCGACAAGGGCGGGCACTTCGCCGCCTGGGAGCAGCCCCAGCATTTGGTAAACGAGCTCCGCGTGGGCTTGCGGTCGCTTCGATAACGACCATGACGTGCGCGCCAGCGCACGAGCTGAGAGCGACCGGGTGGCTCATTCCGAGCCACCCGGTTCGCCTTCGGCCGTCCAGCCAACCCCGTGTTCACCATTCTCATCGACTTCGCAGCGGTGCGGCGCGGCGATATCCTGGGGTACATCGTCGAGAGGTGAGCAGTGTGGCATTCGTCGGCAGTGCCTCGAGCGGGATGAATCGATGTAGTCGATGACGGACGTCGATCCGTTCGCGACGCAACGCGACGTGTCCGGTTCGGTCACGGCGGAGTTGGCGGCGGCCGGATTCGAGGATGCCCAGGAGATCGGCCGCGGCGGTTTCGGCGTCGTGTACCGGTGCACGCAGGCTGCGCTCGACCGCACCGTGGCGGTGAAGGTCCTCACCGCAGACCTCGACGAGGAGAACCGGGCACGGTTCCTGCGTGAGCAGCGTGCGGC
>NZ_JBFUGT010000045.1:0-41071 GCF_056402775.1 Rhodococcus sp. P3_B8 | reverse complement strand
GTCGAGGAACAGTACCGACGGGGAGCCGACGAGGCTGGCGGCCAGATCGACCCGGCGGCGCGAGCCCCCGGAGAGTTCCCCGACCCGCCGGGACGCGTATTCCTGCAGCCCGAGCCGGTCGATCAGCGCGTCGGCCCGCGCGCGGGCGGTGCGGCGCAGCCCGGTCAGTCGGCCGATCAGCTCCAGATTCTCTCGGGCGGTGAGGAATTCGTCGAGACCGGCGTATTGGCCGGTCACGCCGATCCGGCGGCGGACCTCGGTGGCGTGGACGACGACGTCCAGGTTCTCGATCCGCACGCGGCCGATGGCGGGCCGCACCAAGGTGGCGAGGGTGCGGATCAGGGTGGTCTTGCCGGCACCGTTGTGGCCGAGCACACCGAGCGTGGTCCCGGCGGCAGCCTCCAAGTCGACACCGTCGAGGGCCCACGTCGTGCCGTAGGCGACGTGCAGATCCTCGACCACGACGGTCGGCGCGCTCATCGCACACCCCCGAACCGGTAAGCGGCGGGGCGGGCAATCGGATGGATGGTCATCGGAGGTTCCTCTCGGAAGATGTGCTCCCACCCGCGGGTGAGTGGGAGTCCGCTTCCTCAGACGAACCAACCTCGAGTTGGACGCACCCGCAGCAGAATCAGGCAGGTCAGGAGATGGTGGCGCCATCGGCGGCGGGTTCAGGTTCGTCGAAGACCCCGGCGCCGCCGCATACCCCGGTCTCCGGCAACGTGAGTTCGACGCGGGCGGCGGCGGCGTGGTCGCCGGCCAGGGCGGCGGTAATGCTGCGGACCTGCTCGTACCCGGTCATTGCCAGGAACGTCGGCGCCCGCCCGTAGCTCTTCATCCCGACCAGGAACACATTCGGCTCCGGATGCGACAGTTCGGCTACCCCGTGCGGGTAGACGCTGCCGCAGGAGTGCACGTTCGGATCGATCAACGGCGCCAACCCGACCGGGGCCTGCAGCACCGGGTCCAGGCCGAGGCGGACTTCCGAGAGCCAGGACAGGTCGGGACGGAAGCCGGTGAGCACCACCACCCGATCGACGTTCTCGATCCGGGCTCCGGTGTCGGACACCAACACCACCTGACCATCGGCGGCAGCTTCGACGGCCGCGGTGCGAAATCCCGTGACCACCCGCAACATTCCGTCGTCGACGGCCCTCTTGGCGCGCAATCCGAGGGCGCCGCGAGCGGGCAGCTGGTCGCCCTCGCCGCCACCGAAGGTGGATCCGACGTCGCCGCGGCGCAGCACCCAGCTGATTCGGGTACCCGGCGTCTGCTTCTCCAGGCCCGCCAGCGCCACGATGGCGGTCAGCGCCGAGTGCCCGCTGCCGGCGATCACGATGTGCTTGTCCGCGTACCGGGCGCGCACCTCGGGGTTGTCGATGTTCGGGACCCGGTATTCGAGAACGTCGGCGGCGGCGCGCTCGCCGAGCGCGGGCAGGCCTTCCCCGCCGAGGGGATTGGGGGTGGCCCAGGTGCCGGAGGCATCGATCAGGGTCTGCGCGGTGATCCGATCCTCGGTGCCGTCGGCGCGGCGGATGTGTACCGAGAGGGGTTCGGTGTCGCGGCCGGCGTCGACGACACGGTCCCGGCCCCGCCGGGCCACCCCGACCACCTCGGTCGACAGCTGCACGGTGTCGCCGAGTGCGGCCGCGAGGGGTTGCAGGTAGTTCGCAGTCCAGTCCTGGCCGGTCGGGTACGCCTGGTCGTCCGGCGCCACCCAGCCGGTGGCGTCGAGCAGGCGGCGGGCCGACGGATCGATCAGCTCACCCCAACGGGAGAACAACCGCACGTGATTCCACTGCGCGATCGCCGCACCGGCTATCGGACCGCGGTCGAGGACCAGCGGAGTCAGGCCGCGCTCACGCAACTGGGCCGCGGCAGCGAGGCCGATTGGTCCGGCCCCCACGACGACAACGGGCACAGAGTTCATCTCGGAAGTCCTTTCATCGACACTCATCGATCTTCCACTGCGGAGAGTATCGATACGCGTCGATGAAGGCAACCATCGATGGATATCGATATAGTGGGGGCATGACTGCACTGGACATTCCGGTCGCTCGCACCGCCAACGAGGTGGATGCGTTGGCGCCGGAGGACGCGGCCACCTATGCCGGGTGGTTCGCCTGCCTGGCCGATCCCACCCGGGTGCGACTGCTGCACCAGGTCGCCTCCCGCCCGGCCGGGATCAACGTGGGCGAACTGGCCGAGGCTCTGGGCATCGGCCAGCCCACCGTCTCGCACCACGTGCGCAAGCTTGCCGCCGTCGGATTCGTCTCGGTCCGCAAGAGCGGAACCAGCACCGTGGTCATGGTCAATCCGGCCTGCTGCACCGGGCTGCCGCACGCCGCCGACGCAGTGATGGGCGTGCTGACCCCGCGCCCCTGCTGCCCGGACGACCTGCCCGGCGACGTCACCGTGCGAACCATGACCGATCAGGACTGGGATGACGTGCGCCGGATCTACGGCGAGGGCATCGCCACCCGCAACGCCACCTTCACCACCGAGGTCCCCACCCAGGCGACGCTCGATGGACTGTGGCTGCCCGGGCATCGGTGGGTCGCCGAGATCGACGACGTCGTGGTCGGCTGGGCCGCCCTGTCCCCGGTGTCCGGGCGAGCCTGCTACGCCGGGGTGGCCGAGAACTCGATCTACGTCGCCGACGGGATGCGCGGGCGCGGCGTCGGCAAGGCGTTGCTGCGCTCCCAGGTCATCGCCGCCGACGAGGCCGGACTGTGGACCTTGCAGACCTCGATCTTCCCCGAGAATCGGGCCAGCATCGCCCTGCACCACTCCGCCGGATTCCGCACCCTCGGTGTGCGCGAACGCATCGCCCGACTCGACGACATATGGCGCGACACCGTGTTTCTCGAGCGCCGCTCCCCCGTCGTCGGATAATCCTCTGAATCGACTGGGGCACAAGATGTCCGAGCAGCAACCTGTCGATCGTGCCGCGATCGCCGCGGAGCTCGAACGCGCCCGGAGCGTGCTGCACGAATTACTCGACGGCGCGAGCGCCGCAGATCTCGCGAGGCGTTCGTCCGGAACCCGGTGGACCAACGAGCAATTGCTGTTCCACATGGTCTTCGGCTACATGGTCGTTCGCCGGCTGCTCCTGCTGATCCGGATGTTCTCCCAGTTGTCGGAGGGGGCGAGCCGACGGTTCGCGCACGTGCTCGACGCGGCCACCCCAGCCTTCGACGAGGTCAACTATCGGGGCTCCGCCCTGGCAGCGGTCGTCTACAACCGCCACCGGATGGGCCGCCACTTCGACCGCGTCATCGCTTCGCTGCAACGCTCCCTCGCCCGGCAGACCGATGCAGACCTACAGCGCAGCATGTCCTTTCCGGTGCGCTGGGACCCGTTCTTCACCGAGACCATGACCGTCGAGCAGGTCTTTCGATACCCCGGGAAGCACTTCGACTTCCACCGGCAACAGCTCACTCTCAACTGAACCGGGCCAGCTGCCCGTTGTCGATGGGGATGGTTCATCGATGCGCCGGCGCGGGCCCCGCATGATCGACATATACGACACGTAGGAATTCGATTCCTACCGACGTGACGAAATCATGGTGGACAGTTGTTTAATATCAGAATGTGAGAAAAAGCGTCTTTAATCGAAACGTTCCGCAGACCCGTGTGCGATAGGCAAAGTAAGCGGAGATCGACGATCCCGTGGTTCACAGAAACAACAGAGAAGAGAATTACTCGCACTCGGCTGACGATCGAGTGATCCAGGACAGGGATTCTCGGCTCCCACCGGTAGCCGAGAATCCACACCCTGAACAGGGGTAATTCGCCTCCGCAAGTGTGTCGTAGGAATATTTGACAGATCGGTGGCACGATCTCGGGAGAAAACTGACAATTCCGCTGCAGGAGTCGGGGATTATCGAATGAGGTGAGCACCATGAAAAACAAATTCGCTGTGCGATCGGCAGTCGTGGCCGCCGTCATCGCTCCCACCCTGGTTTTCGCGGGCGGCACTCCGGCCACAGCGGCACCAACACTGAACGCGGGCGGATCCGGCCAGGTAGAGGTCAGAGTCCCGACCGGTGAAAGCTGGACGTGCTTCGCATTCGACTCGAACTTCACGTTCAAGACGGGTGCCTTCGCGGCGGGTCTCGGTACGCTCGACGGATTCGCGAAGGGATCGAATGTGACCGCGTTCTGCTTCGGCAACATGGCCCCGTTCTTCTTCTCGGGCAGTGTGAAAGTCACCTAGACCGGAACCCTTTCGCCGCATCGAACGTGCCCTCGGCAGTATGTTGGAGACATGAAGGCCTTACTCGCCCTTCTGTCTCTGCTGCTCGCCGTCGTGGTGGGCTGCTCCGGCGATGACAGCACACCGTCGGCGGGCAGTGACACGTCCGGCACCGAGATCGAGGTCGGCGGCGGCGACGCGTTGCAGTGGGGAGATGGCGAGTACGGAGTGGTGCTGGCCCACGGTGCCGTCTTCGACGCCGCCAGCTGGGAAGACCAGGCCTCGGCGATCGCCAACCAGGGTGCCACTGTTATCGCCGTCGAGGACATCACGCCGGAGTCGATCGCGGCCACCGTCGCCAGCCTCATAGACAATGGGCACCCCGACGTCGCGCTGGTGGGCGGAAGCGCGGGCGCCGACGCCATCCTGCAACTGGCCTCGCAGCAGCCCGACCTTCCCGACCAGCTGGTGCTGCTCTCCCCGAATCGGGTGGTCGACGGCCTCGGCAGTGAGCCCAAGCTGTTCATCGCCAGCGAGGACGAGCCCGTCGCCGGCGTGTCGCAGCAACTCGCCGACGGCTCACCGGGCGCCGACAACAAAGTGATCCTTCTGCCGGGCTCCGCCCACGGGCAGAACATCTTCGACGGTGAGAACGCTGACGCGGCAATGGACGCGATCCTCCAACGACTGGCCAACTGAGGACCGAATTGCCGTGTCAACTCGCCGGAGCGGCCGCGCCGAGTCCGCGAACACGTCACAATGAGGGGCGTGATCATTCCCGATATTCGCCCCGCAATCGTTCACACCGGGGTTCGGATACTGCTGGGCCGCAACAAACTCCGCACGGCCGAGGACACGCGGCGCGACGTCCACGCGACGACGCTGCGGCCGGCCTCGTTCAACCCGCCACCATCTCCGCTCCTGCGCGGGGTGCGGCTCTCCGCCGACCGCACGGGCGGATTTCCCGTCTTCACCGTCGAACCGGACAACGGGCGATACGGAAAGACTGTGGTCGACTTCCACGGCGGTGCCTATGTCCGCGAAATAACGTCCTTCCACTGGCTGTTCGCGCGCACCATCACCACGGCGGCATCGGTCCGGCTTCTGCTACCGATCTACCCCCTCGCCCCGCACCGGACGGCCGCCCGCACCGTCGCCGATGCGGCCGACCTCGTCGAATCGGCAATCTCCGCCCGAGGCGCCGACAACGTGGCGGTGATCGGCGATTCCGCCGGTGGCGGGCTCGCGCTCGCCGCAGCGCAGGAACTCAAACGGAGGGGCGCACCCCAGCCGTCGCGGCTGATCCTTGTCGCCCCGTGGCTGGACGCCACCATGAGCGACCCCACGCAAGCCATCATCGAGAAGCGCGACATCCTCCTCGCGCGCGGAGGACTGGAAGAAGCCGGCCGACTCTACGCGGGAGACCTCGAGGTCACCGACTGGCGCGTCAGCCCCCTCTTCGGCGACCTCACCGGCCTCGCGCCCATGAGCGTGTACACCGGCACCCACGACATTCTCGTCACCGACTCCCGCGCGCTCACTCAGCGAGCACGCGAGGCCGGCACGACAGTCGACTACATCGAGGAGATCGGGATGCAGCACGACTACGCACTCTTCCCCCTGATCCGTCAGGCACGTGCCGCCCGCGAAGACATCGTCCGCACACTGCGAGCGTAACCACCGAAGATATAGAACACGTGTCAGATCTTCCGCCTGCGACACCTCCCGCTGTAGCATTCGGGGATGAGTCGAGTAGGTAGCTACAGTGAC
Source organism: Rhodococcus sp. P3_B8 (assembly GCF_056402775.1). Classification (NCBI taxonomy): domain Bacteria; kingdom Bacillati; phylum Actinomycetota; class Actinomycetes; order Mycobacteriales; family Nocardiaceae; genus Rhodococcus; species Rhodococcus sp. P3_B8. The sequence goes on along the minus strand of NZ_JBFUGT010000045.1, from coordinate 35,103 downwards.
GATGACGTGGCAGGTTGGCTGTCGATCTCACCCGAGCTGGGTGGTGCACTCGGCGCTTTCACGGACGCCGTGTACAACCGGAACCGGTTACCGTTACGGGTCCGGGAGATCGCGCGGATGGCGGTCGCGGAGGCCAATGAGTGCGCCGTGTGCCTCGGCACCCGCGACAGGAGTGGCGCCGATGCGGGGATCGACGAGCACTTCTACGATCACGTTCTCGAGTGGGAGTCGTGGCCCGGGTACAGCGCCGAGGAGCGGACGGCGGCGGAGTTCGCCCACCGGTTCGCCACCGATCACACGGCGCTCCGCGACGACGAAGACTTCTGGGCGCGGTGTCACGAGCATTTCACCGACGAGATCCTGACGGACCTGGCGCTGTCGTGCGCGTTGTGGCTGGGGACGGGCCGGGTACTGCGGGTGCTCGACATCGGTCAGACGTGCAAGCTCACGCTCTGAGCACTCCGGTTCTCATTCCCATTCCCGCTTCGGCAGGACGTCCTCCATGAACCTGCGCAACGCGGGGTTCCGGTTGTCCGACCGCCAGGCGGCGTTCATCTGGACGGGCCGGTCGCGGACGGCGGAGACGGGACGGAACACAACCCCCTCCGGGTGCATCGTCTGCGCGGATTCGGGCACGAGGGCCATGCCGAGCCCGGACCGGACGAGCACCAGCATGGTGTGCACCTGCGTGACGTACTGGACGTAGCGCGGAGAGGCGCCGACGATCGTGAACGTGCTGATGAGCAGTTCGTGGAAGTACCGCGCATCGACGGGCGAATACATGACGACGGGCTGATCGTCGAAGTCCTCCACGGCCAGCTGCTCGGCGTCGGCGAGGGGGTGACCCGCGGGCAGCGCGGCGACGAGCCGTTCGTGGTGGATGGGGCGCGTGTCGATGCCGGGGCGGGTGAGGATCGGGCGGATCAGCCCGAGGTCCAGTTCACCGCTGATCAACGATTCGATCTGCACGGAGGTGACCATTTCCCGCAGAACGACTTTCACGTCCGGGAGTCTGTCCCGGGCGGCCTCGAGCAACCTCGGCAGCACCGCGTGCGCGGACGCGCCGGTGAATCCGACGACGACGGTGCCGAGGTCACCGGCCGGGACGCGCCGCACCGTCAGTGCGGCACTCTCCGACAGGCTCAGGATGCGCCGGGCGTCGGGCAGGAACGCGGTACCGGCGGCGGTGAGGGTGACGGATCGGCTGGTGCGGTCGATCAACTGCACGCCGAGTTCGCTTTCGAGTTGCTGGATCTGACGGCTCAGCGGCGGCTGCGTCATGTGCAGGCGTTCGGCGGCGCGACCGAAGTGCAGTTCCTCCGCGACGGCGATGAAACACGACAGCCGCGCGAGGGAGAACATTCGATCCACTCCTTTGCCTCGGGGTGGACTCAATGTATCCCACCCCGAAGGCGCCGACCGAGACCGCGGTCGGCGCCTCCGATGAGACAGTTACCAGCGAGGGCAGGTGTTCTCGAACGTCGGATCCACCGACTGCATGTATCCGGTGTCGTCGCGGTCGCGCACCCCGCAGTCGAGGTACTGCTGGTGCAGGGCGGCGAGGGCGTCCTCGTCGATCTCCACACCGAGACCCGGCGTCGTCGGCACCGGGACCGCGCCGTCGACGAACTTCAGCACACCGGGCTTGACGACGTCCTCGGTCTTCCACGGCCAGTGCGTGTCACACGCGTACGTGAGGTTCGGTGTGGCGCCGGCGAGGTGCACCATCGCGGCCAGGCTGATGCCGAGATGCGAGTTGGAGTGCATCGACAGGCCCAGACCGAAGTTGTCGCAGATACCGGCGAGCAACCGCGACCGCTGCAGGCCACCCCAGTAGTGGTGATCCGACAGCACGACCTGGACCGAATCCTTCCGCACCGCGGGCTCGAGCTGATCGAAAGCGACGACGCACATGTTCGTCGCCAGCGGCATCTTCGCCTCCCGCGCGACCTCGGCCATGCCGTCGAGGCCCGGCGTCGGGTCCTCGAGGTATTCGACGATGCCGTCGAGTTCCGACGCGACCCTGATCGACGTGTCGACGGTCCACGCGGCGTTGGGGTCGAGGCGCAGCGGCAGGTCGGGGAACGCGGCACGCAGTGCCTTGATGCCGGCGATCTCTTCGTCCGGCGAGAACACGCCGCCCTTGACCTTGATGGCCTCGAAGCCGTACTCGCCGATCATCTTCTGCGCCTGACGGACCAGACCGTCGGGGTCGATCGCCTCGCCCCATTCGTCGGGCTCGGCGCCCGGGTGCCCGGCCCACTTGTAGAACAGGTAGGCGCTGAACGGGACGGCGTCGCGCACCTTGCCGCCGAGCAGATCGGACACCGGCCGGCCGAGCGCCTTGCCCTGCACGTCGAGGCACGCCACCTCGAATGGGGAGAACACGCGGTCGGTGGTGCTGGCCGTGGTGATCATGCCCGCGACACCGTCACCGCCCGTGACGGTCAGGGTCGCGACCTTCTCGTCGATCGCCGCGCGGATCGCGTTGAGCGCGAACACGTCGAGCCCGACGATCGCCTCGGCGGCCGCCTCGAGCCGGATGAGGTGGGCTGTGTCGGCGTACGTTTCACCGAGGCCGACGAGCCCGCCGTCCGTGTCGAGCTGAATGATCGCACGCAGCGCGTAGGGCTGGTGCACGCCGACGGTGTTGAGGAGCGGCGGGTCGACGAACGCGACGGGAGTGATCCGCGCGCCGGTGATCCGGATGGGTGCGGCAGCCATCAGACTGCCGCCTGCACAGCCAGGGCGTCGGCGAGCACGGCGCGGCCGGCCGCGGTGATCTGCGCGAGTTCGAGCAGGTGGGCCTCGCTCGTCGGAACGAGCGGCGGCCGCACGGACCCGGCGTCGATACCTTCCATCGCGACACCCGACTTGATCAGCGACACCGCGTATCCGGGCACCTGGTCGCGCAGGCGCACCAGGGGGTGGAAGAAGTCGCGGAGCAGCGCGTCGGTGAGTTCCTCGTTGCCGGATTCGAGCGCCTCGTAGAACCCGAGAGCGAGTTCGGGCGCGAACGCGAACGTCGCGGACGAGTACAGTGTGACGCCGATCGCGCGGTACGCCTGCTGGGTGACCTCGGCGGTGGGCATGCCGTTGAAGAACAGGAACGGCTTGCCGGACGGGGCGAGCGCATCCTTCACCGCACGCACGATGCGGCTCACCTTGTCGAGATCACCGGTGCCGTCCTTGAACCCGACCACGGTCGGGAACTGCGCGACCTCCACGGCGGCCGCCTCGTCGAACCGGGCGTTACCGCGGTTGTAGACGACGAGCGGGAGATCGGTGGTGTCGGCGACCGCGCGGGTGTACTCCACCAGACCGGCCTGCGGCATCGTCACCAGGTACGGCGGGAGCAGCAGGATGCCGTCGGCGCCATTCTCCTTCGCGCTGGCGGCGAATTCCTTGGCCTGCTGCACCGAGCCGCCGGCCCCGGCGAACACGGGGACGCGTCCGGCGACGACCTCGGTGGCCCTGGCGACGATCTTGCCGAACTCCTCCAGCCCGAGGGCGTGGAATTCGCCGGTGCCGCAGGCGATGAAGACGCCTCCGGGGCCGGCGTCGACACCCTTGGCAACGTGCTCGGCGAGCCGGTCGTAGTCGACGTCGCCGGATGCGGTGAACGGGGTGACGGGGAAGAACAAGACGCCGTCGAGCATGGGGAACTCCTTCACGAAGGGAAAATCAGGCTTGGGTGAGTCGGCCGTCGATGCGGCGCCACAACTGGTCGGGGTTGCCGTCGGCGATGGCGGCGGGGAGCAGCGAGCTCGGAACATCCTGGTAGGCAACGGGACGCAGGAACCGTTCGATCGCCAGCGAGCCGACGGACGTGGTACGCGAGTCGGAGGTCGCGGGATGCGGGCCACCGTGCACCATCGCGTGGCCGACCTCGACCCCGGTGGGCCAGCCGTTGAACAGGATCCGGCCGGCCTTGAGCTCGAGGACGGGCAGCAGCCGTCCGGCCTCGTCGAGATCGGCGTCGTCGACGTGGACGGTCGCGGTCAACTGGCCTTCCAGCTGCGCCGCCACGGCACGCACCTGCTCGGCGTCGCGGCACTTGACGATCAGACTGGACGAACCGAATACCTCCTGCTGCAACACCTCCGAACCCAGGAACGTGTCGGCGTCGCTGCTGAACAGGGCGGCCCGGCACGAATTGGGTGCGTCGGACTCGACGCCGCGGGCCTCCACGGTGGCCGCACCCTCGAGGGCGGCGACACCGTCGGCGTAGGAGCCGGCGATGACCGGAGTGAGCATCGGCGTCGGCACCGCCTCGGCGACCGCGGCATTCGCGGCCGCGACGAACTCGGCGAGTCCGGGACCGTCGACGGCGATGACGAGTCCGGGGTTGGTGCAGAACTGGCCGGACCCGAGCGTCAGCGACCCGACGAACGCGCGGCCGAGGTCGGCGCCGCGGGTGGCGAGGGCGTTCTCGAGAAGGAATACCGGGTTGATCGAACTCATCTCGGCGTACACCGGGATGGGTTCCGGACGTCCGGCGGCAGCGGCGACCAGAGCGGTTCCACCGGAACGGGATCCGGTGAATCCGACGGCCTTGATGCGCGGGTCGGTGACCAGTGCGGTGCCGAGCCCGCGGCCCGAGCCGAACAGCAGGGAGAACGTGCCCGCGGGCATGCCGGTGCTCGTGACGGCGTCGGCGATGGCGCGGCCGACGAGTTCGGAGGTGCCGGGGTGCGCGTCGTGAGCCTTCACGACGACGGGGCAGCCCGCAGCCAGCGCGGACGCGGTGTCGCCGCCGGCCACGGAGAAGGCGAGGGGGAAGTTGCTCGCGCCGAACACCGCGACGGGTCCGAGCGGTACCTTCCGCTGCCGGATGTCGGCACGGGGCAGGGGCGTCCGGTCGGGCATCGCGGGATCGATGCGGGCACCGTTCCAGCCACCGTCACGCAGGACGCCGGCGAACAGCCGCAGCTGTCCGGACGTGCGGCCCACCTCACCGGTGATACGGCCCTGGGGAAGTCCGGATTCGGCGCAGGCCCGTGCGATGAGCGTCTCGCCGAGGGCCTCGATGTTGTCGGCGATCGCCTCGAGGAACTGGGCGCGCTTATCGCTGCTCGTTGCGCGGAACGGCGCGAACGCCTCGGCGGCGGCGGCGCAGGCGGCGTCGACGTCTCGTTCGTCACCGTGCGCGAAGCCCGGTTCCAGCCGGCCGTCGGTGGTGGGGTCGATGCCGTGGATCGTCGTGCCGGAACCCTGGACGGGCTTCCCTGCGATGATCATCTGTCCGGTCACGTCGGTCCGGTTCACCGTTGCTGTCATGATTCAGTCCTCGAGTTCTCGTCTGCGTTTCGTATGTGCCGGTGAGAGGTCACTTGGCTGCCACGGTGGGCTCGTCGGAGCCCACCTCTGGCAGGTCGGCGACGTCGTCGATGTCTTCCTTGTCGCGCCGGAAGTACGTCACCGCCGCGGCGGCGGCCAGGGCGAAGAGCGACAACACGACGAGGCCGATCGTCACCGTGCCGGTCTGCTCCTTGATCACTCCGAAGCCGAACGGGGCCACGAAGCCACCCAGGTTGCCGAGCGAGTTGATGATCGCGATCGCCGGCGCCAGCACCATCGGGTGGAGTGTGCGCTGCGGAATGGACCAGAACAGCGGGCTCGCGCTCTTGAATCCCATCGTCGCGACGCACAGCAGCGGAAGCGCCAGCCAGGGCGTGACGAACGCGGCGGCCATCGTGCCGATACCGCCGATGAGCAGCGCGGCGACGAGGTAGGGCTTGTGCCGTCCGGTGCGGTCCGCGGAGCGGTTGGAGTAGTACATCGCGAAGATCGCGCAGATCCACGGCAGCGAGGAGAGCAGTCCGACGGTGACGTCGGTGGTGCCCGGGATGCGGCGGATGATCGAGGGGAGCCAGAACGTGTTGGCGTAGATCGCCATGGTGATCGCGAAGAAGATGCCGCAGCACACCAGGATCCGCGGCTGCAGGAGCAGCTTCCAGCGCGAGCCCGACTCGCCGCGCTTCGCGGACGCCTTGCTGCGCAGCACGTCCTCCTCGGCGATGACGGCCTGCAGGTCGTGCTTCTCCGGGCCGGTGAGCCACTTCGCGTCGTCGATCTTCGAGTCGAGCAGGCGGTAGGCGATGCATCCGACGACGACGGACAGCAGTCCCTCCAGCGCGAACATCCACTGCCAGCCGTGATGTCCGCCGAGTCCGTCGAGGGACAGCAGCGGTCCGGACAGCGGTCCCGAGATGGCGGCCGCGATGGAGGATCCGGCGATGAACAGTGCCGTGGCGCGGCTGCGGTGGTTGTTCGGCAGCCACCGGGTGAAGTAGAAGATGATGGCCGGGAAGAAGCCGGCCTCGGCGACACCGAGGAGGAACCGCAGGGCGTAGAACATCTCCGGGCCGTTGACGAACGCCATCGCCGCGGACACCAGGCCCCACGAGATCATGATGCGGGTGAGCCACACCTTGGCGCCGAACTTCTCCATGAGCACGTTCGACGGCAGTTCGAAGATTGCATAGGCGATGAAGAAGACACCCGCACCGAAGCCGTACGCCGCAGCACCGATTCCCACGTCCGCCTCGAGATGCGTCTGCGCGTAGCCGATGTTGGATCTGTTGAGCTGGTTGCAGATGAGCATGACGATGAACAGCGGGACGACGCGACGGAAGATCTTGGAGACCGCGCTGTCGACTGCCGGGGAAACGGCGAGGGGGAGGGTCATCGGTGACTCCTCTCTGTGTGCTGGCGCTGGTGGTGCGGGGAACGTTGGAGGACTCCGATCACGCCCGGCTACCAGGCGTGACCTGAGTCATAGGAATCACGCTAGAGGCATGTTCGATACATGTCCAAGTCAAAGATTCTCGTTATCGATGCCGAAGTTGAATCGACGTGGTTCCTGCTAGTTTTCCTACCGTGAGCGCCGACGTAGTCACCTTCGAGTTCGTCCGCACGACCCGCGAATTCTTCCCCCAACTGCAACGATGGCTCCGCGAACCGCACGTCGCGCGGTTCTGGAACCACGACACCGCGGACGCCGACATCGAGCGCGACTTCGGCGGCAGCATCGACGGCACCGAACCCTGCGAGGACTTCCTCGTCCTGCGCGACGGCGTGCCCTTCGGATTCATCCAGCGGTACCGGATCGCGGACTACCCCGAGGACCTCGCGCTCCTCACGGCCCTCGTCGAGATCCCGCCGGGAAGCATCTCCATCGACTACTACGTCGGCGACCCGCAACACACCGGACAGGGACTGGGAACCGCGATGATCAGCGCGTTCGTCGCCAAGTGCCGCGCCGACCTACCCGACGCCACCGCGATCGTCGTCCCCGTCGTCGTCCCCAACCGGGCGTCGTGGCGCGCGCTCGAGAAGGCCGGCTTCCGCCGCGTCGGCGAGGGCTACCTGCCGCCGGACAACCCCATCGACGACGGCGCCCACTACATCAGCAGGCTCGATCTGGACGAGTTCCGGCCGATTCAGCCGGCGTCGCCCGACCGCTGAGCGCGCCAGCGGCTCGGGCTGCACCCGAACCGCCCGCTGAACCAGCGCGAGAAGTTACTGGGCGCCGAGAACGCCAGCACGTCCGCGATCTCGGTGAGACTCAGGCGGGGATTCGCGACCATCCGTTCGGCGAGTTCGACGCGGGTCGCGTCGAGGACGGTCGAGAACGTCTCCCCACTCTCGGCGAGGCGGCGATGCACCGTTCGCCGGTCGACCCCCAGACTGCGAGCCACTTGCTCGACGGAACAGCGGCCCGTCGGCAGCAGTAGTTCGATCAGCTCGCGGACCCGGCTCACGATCGTCACGTCGTCCGACGGCTCCCAGGACTCGAGGAGTTGCTGGGTGTAGCGACGGAGCAGTGGATCGGACATCTTGTTCGGCTCAGCCAGGTCGCCGGCGTCGATGACGATGCCTGCGAACTCGTGGTCGAAGTTCACTACCGGCCCGAACAGACGCCGGTGGGTCGCCGCGTCCGCAGGAGCCGGATGAGGGAAGCAGACGGCGAGCGGTTTCCAGCCGCCCCCGAGGAAGCCGCGCAGCAGCCGGTGCAGCACTCCGACCGCCAGTTCCACCGACTGCCGTGTCTCGGTTGCCTCCCCCACGTCCAGTTCGACGCGCAAGGTCGCGAGACCGTTCGACTCGGACATCCGCGTCTGCAACGCCTCGTTGTACGTGTGCGTGTACCGCGTGAGCACGCGCAGGGCGCTGCGGACGTCGGGCTCCTCGCGCACGACGAGGCTGAGCGGGCCAAGGTTGGAGAACTGCCGGCGCTCGGCGAGGCGCACCCCGAAGTCTGCGTGCCCGGACGCCTCCACCGACTGCTCGAGCAGGTGCGCGATCGCCGCGGCCGGGATCCATCGGTCTTGCAGTGCGAGGCCGGACGGATCAAGGCCGGCGGACCTCATCAACGGCACCGGATCGACGCCGAGCGACCGGCACAGCTCGAGGTATCCGTTCAGCGACGCGTAGCGCGCAAGGGGTTTCATGCCACCTCCAATGCCCTGTCCCGAAATGATAGGCCGTCTGTCCCGTCAGGATAAGCAATCGACCAGGTGCGCCCGTACTGTTAGGTGCATCACAGAAGCGGTCGGAGAGGTGATCCGCCACACCGGGCCACCCCCGCCCCGCCCGACCGCGACCGGTCCGGCGGCGGCACCGCACCGATCATCACATCGAAGAGGAGAAATACTGTGGCACAGGCTGTTCGGTTCTACGAGCACGGCGCTCCGGAAGTCATGAAGTGGGAGAACGTCGAGGTCGGGGAGCCCGGTCCCCACGGGGTCCGGATCCGGCACGAGGCCGTCGGACTGAACTTCGCCGACACCTACTTCCGCACCGGCCTGTACCCGGCCGAGTTGCCCGCGGGCATGGGAGTGGAGGCGGCCGGTGTCGTCGAGGAAGTCGGCTCCGGCGTGACCCACGTGCAGGTCGGTGACCGCGTCACCTACACGGGCAGCCCCCTCGGCGCCTACAGCACCGAACGCGTGATGCCGGCCGCACCGCTGATACCGCTGCCCGAAGCGATCCGCTTCGACACCGCGGCCGCGATGACGATGCGCGGTCTGACCACGGCCTACCTGCTGCGGCGCATCCACCCGCTGAAGGCGGGCGACACCGTGCTCCTGCACGCCGCGGCCGGCGGCGTCGGCCTGATCTTCACGCAGTGGGCAAAGTTGCTGGGCATCAACGTGATCGGCACCGTGTCCACCGACGAGAAGGCCGCGATCGCCCGCGCCCACGGCTGTGAGCACGTGATCGTCTACACCCGGGAGAACGTCGCCGAGCGGGTTCGGGAAATCACCGACGGTGCCGGCGTCCCCGTCGTGTACGACAGCATCGGCGAGTCCACCTTCCAGACGTCGCTCGACTGCCTCGCCCGGCGCGGACTGCTGGTGTGCTTCGGAACGGCCTCCGGACCGATTCCTCCGATCAACGCGATGCAGTTGGCTGTCAAGGGTTCACTGTTCGTCACCCGACCCGCGCTCGCCGACTACATCGCCGACCCGGCGGAGCGCGCCGAACTCGCCGGTGAACTCTTCGGGCACGTCGAGGCCGGCCGGATCCGGATCGAGATCAACCAAAGCTACGGGCTCGAGGACGCCGTCCAGGCGCACCACGATCTCGAATCCGGCCGCAGCATCGGCTCCTCCGTGTTCCGACTCTGACAGCGCCACCACATTCACCCCGACGGAGACACCACCATGACCGACACCGCGCAACTGACCTACTCGCCCGAACCGCACACGATCCTCTCCCCTTCCGGATCCTTCCGATTCGCACCGCTCACCTGCTCGATCGGCGCCGAACTGTTCGACGTGAACCTCGGTGACGCCGCCCGCGACGACGCCCTGTTCGCCGAACTGCGGGAACTGCTGCTCGAGTACAAGGTTTTGTTCCTCCGCGACCAGGACATGTCCCGCGCCGAGCACGTGGCGCTGGCCGAGCGGTTCGGCCCGCTCGAGGACCACCCGGCCGTGGGGAGCGACCCCGACCACCCGGGGCTGGTGCAAATCTACAAGGACCTCGACAGCCCGGCCGAGCACTACGAGAATGCCTTTCACTGCGACGCCACCTGGCGGGAGAACCCGCCGATGGGCTGCGTGCTCCGCTGCGTGGAGACGCCCCCGATCGGCGGAGACACCATCTGGGTGAACATGGCCCTGGCGTACGAGAAGCTTCCCGAGCAGGTCAAGAAGCAGATCGACGGACTCCGCGCCCGGCACAGCATCGAGGCGTCGTTCGGTGCCGCGCAGCCGCTGGAACAGCGGCACGCGCTGCACGAGAGGTTCCCCGACGCCGAGCACCCCGTGGTGCGCACGCACCCCGACACCGGCGAAAAGATCTTGTTCGTCAACGCTTTCGCGACCCACTTCGTCAATTACCACACCCCGGAGAACATCCGGTACGGCATCGACTACGCGCCCGGCAGCAGCAACCTGCTCAACTACCTGATCAGCCAGGCGTCGATTCCCGAGTACCAGGTGCGGTGGCGGTGGACGAAGAACAGCGTCGCGATCTGGGACAACCGGTCCACCCAGCACTACGCGGTCCAGGACTACTGGCCCGCCGTCCGCAAGATGGAGCGCGCCGGCATCATCGGCGACCGGCCCTTCTGATTACTCACTGCCCCTTTTCATCAGATCCGATTTCGAACGGAGAACACCATGCACTTCCACGACGACGCCCTCTTCCCCGAGACCCAGGAGAAGCTGGTCATCACCTGTGCCCCGTACGGTCCCGAGTGGGAGCCGGACGACTTCCGCGAAGACCTGCCGCTGACGATGGACGAGCACGTCCAGAAGGCGGTGGACTGCTACGAGGCCGGCGCCACCGTCCTGCACATCCACGTCCGCGAGCTCGACGGCAAGGGCTCCAAGCGGCTCTCGAAGTTCAACGAGTTGCTCGCCGGACTCCGCCAGGCGGTGCCGGACATGATCCTGCAGGTCGGCGGATCGATCTCCTTCGCACCCGAAGGCGAAGGGGCGGATGCGAAGTGGCTCTCTGACGACACCCGGCACATGCTGGCCGACCTCGATCCCGCACCCGACCAGGTCACGATCGCGATCAACACCTCTCAGATGAACATCATGGAACTCATGACCGCCGACGACATCGCCGGCACCTCGATGGAGCGGCCCGAGCTCGCCGAGGCGTACCGGGAGATGACGGTCCCGGCAGGCCCGGCGTGGGTCGAGGAGCATCTGCGTCGCCTGCAGGCGGCCGGAATTCAGCCGCACTTCCAGCTCTCGAGCATCCCCCAGCTCGAGACCGTCGAGCGGCTCATCCGGCGCGGGATCTACACCGGTCCGCTCAACCTGACCTGGGTCGGCATCGGCGGCGGCTTCGACGGACCCAACCCGTACAACATCATGAACTTCATCCAGCGAGTCCCGGACGGCGCCTGCCTGACCCTCGAGACCCTGATGCGCAGCGTGCTGCCGGTCAACGCGATGGCGATCGCGATGGGCCTGCACCCCCGTTGCGGTAACGAGGACACCATCTGGGGACGCAAGGGCGAGAAGATGACCTCCGTCCAGCAGATCGAGCAGTTGGTCCGCGTCGCCGGTGAACTGGGCCGCGAAGTGGCCACCGGCAAGGAGGCCCGCGACATCTACCGGATCGGTCAGACCTACGCCGATGCCGACGAAACCCTCGCCAAGCTCGGCTACGCGCCCAACCGCCGTCCCGGCCAGGTGGGCTTCACCCACCACGCCTGAGTTCCGGCGCCGGGGGGATCTCGGTCACGACCGGGGAGAGAGCGGGTAGATCGCTGCCCGCTCTCTCCCCCACCCCTTTATCACTCCTGACGGCCATAGGAGGCCTCATGGGACTGCCTGCCACCACCGCCCTGAACACCACCACCCCGAATACCACCACCGGGAGCACCGCTCCGGCCTCCCGGTCCCGGTTCTATCCGTGGATCGTCTTCGCACTCACCTTCGGTCTGCTGCTGTCGGACTACATGTCCCGGCAGGTCCTCAGTGCCGTCTTCCCGCTCCTCAAAACCGAATGGACACTGACCGATTCACAGCTGGCGTCGCTCAGCAGCGTCGTCGCGCTGATGGTCGGACTGCTGACCCTCCCGCTGTCGCTGCTCGCCGACCGGTGGGGTCGCGTGAAGAGCCTGCTCCTGATGGCCGTGCTCTGGAGCCTCGCAACCCTGCTCTGCGCCGTGGCGAGCAGCTACGAGCAGATGCTCGGGGCCCGCTTCCTGGTCGGCGTGGGTGAAGCCGCGTACGGCAGCGTCGGCATCGCGGTGGTTCTCAGCGTGTTCGCCCCGCGAGTGCACTCCACGCTCAGCGGCGCCTTCATGGGCGGCGGATCGTTCGGGTCCGTGATCGGCGTCGCCCTCGGCGGCGTGATCGCCGTCAACCTCGGCTGGCGCTGGTCGTTCGCCGCGATGGCCGTCTTCGGGCTCATGCTCGTCGCCCTGTTCCGGGCTCTGGTCTCCGAACGCAAACTTGCTCAGCATGCGGCCGACGACGACCCTGCCGACACACCCGGCCCCGCCGGATTCCGGGCGCCGATCTCGAGCCTGTTCACCACCCCCGCCGTCGTGTTCGCCTACATCGGTGGTGGTCTCCAGATGTTCACCGCAGGTGTGCTTCTGGCGTGGCTGCCGAGTTTCTTCAACCGGTCCTACGGTCTCGCCCTCGACAAGGCCGGTGCGATGGCCTCGATCTTCGTCCTGCTCGTCGGCAGCGGCATGGTGGTGTGCGGCATCATCACCGACCGCGTGAGCCGCAACGATCCCGCTCGGAAATGGACCACCGCGGTGGTCTTCGGAGTGATCTCCCTCGTCTTCCTCGGCGCCGGGTTCCAGTTGCCGACCGGCACGTCCCAACTGGTCCTGATCGGTATCGGTGCCTTCTTCTCCGCCGGCTCGTCCGGCCCCATCGCCGCGATGGTCGCGAACCTCACCCACTCGTCGGTGCGCGCCTCGGCCTTCGGCACGCTCACCCTCGCCAACAACCTCCTCGGACTGGCACTGGGGCCCTTCGTCGTCGGGGTGCTTGCCGACCGCTTCGGGCTCGTCACTGCCTTGCAGATCGCTCCCCTGATCTACATCGTCGCGATCATCGCCCTCGTCCTCGGCAAGCGCGCCTACCCGGCCGGACGCCGCAAGCTCGCCGCCCTCACCACCGCACCCGCCTGATCCACCTCCGAAGAACTGGAGTCGACCGTGACCACCTCCACCTCCACCGCACCGACCGTGGTGATCGTGCCCGGACTGCGGGACCACGTCGCCGACCACTGGCAGACCTTGCTCGCCGAGAGACTCGACACCGCGCGGACGGTGCCGCCGCTCGAACGGGACAAGCTCAGCCTCGCGGCCCGGGTCGCCGCCCTCGACGCCGTCGTCGCCGACATCGACGGCCCGGTCGTGCTGGTCGCTCACAGTGCGGGAGTGGCGATCACCGTCCACTGGGCGCAGCAGTCCACCTGCCCGGTCCAGGGCGCCCTGCTGGTCACCCCACCGGACCTCGAGGAACCACTGCCCGCGGGGTATCCCACCCCCGGGGAACTCGAGCAGGGTGGCTGGGATCCCGTCCCCCGGGGCCGGCTGCCGTTCCCCAGCGTCGTCGCCGCCAGCACCAACGATCCGATGGCCCGATTCCGCCGGGTCGCCGGGATGGCCGAGTCGTGGGGCAGCAAGCTCGTCGACCTCGGCGCGGTCGGCCACCTCAATCCCGCCGCCGGCTACGGGTACTGGCCGTACGCCGAGGAACTGCTTCGGGAACTGATTGAGAGCACGGTCGTCCCCGGCCTCGCGAACGCAGATGCCCGATGACGCGCAAAGTGTTCGGTTCGGCCGCCGACGCCGTCGCGGACATCGGGCCCGGTGCGTCGCTGGCGGTCGGCGGGTTCGGGTTGTGCGGCATCCCGGACGAGCTGATCGCCGCGATCGCCGCCGGTGACGCCACCGACCTGGAGGTGTACTCCAACAACTGCGGCGTCGACGACCGCGGGCTCGGGATCCTGCTCACCCGCAACCGGATTCGCCGCGTCACCGCGTCATATGTCGGGGAGAACAAGGAATTCGCCCGCCAGTACCTGTCGGGTGAACTCGAGGTCGAACTGACGCCGCAGGGCACCCTGGCCGAGAAGCTGCGAGCCGGCGGTGCGGGGATCCCCGCGTTCTTCACCCCTGCCGGGGTCGGAACGCCCGTGTCCGACGGCGGGCTGCCGTGGCGGTACGCAGCCGACGGATCGGTGGCCGTCGCGTCTCCGCCGAAGGAGGTCCGCGAATTCGCAGGCCGCCAGTACGTGCTCGAGGAGTCGATCACTGCCGACTTCGCACTCGTCCACGCCCGCATCGGCGACGCCGAAGGCAACCTCGTCTTCGCGAAGGCCGCAGGCAACTTCAACCCGCTCGCCGCGATGGCCGGCCGCATCTGTATCGCACAGGTCGAGCAGCTCGTCGAGCCCGGGGTCCTCGACCCGGCGCGGGTGCACCTGCCGGGGATCTTCGTCGACCGCATCGTCCACACCGGGACTCAGGACAAGCAGATCGAGAAGCGCACCGTCGCCGCGAGGAAGGACTGACATGACCACCATCGTCGAGACGATCGGCTGGACCCGCGAGGACATGGCAGCCCGTGCCGCCCGGGAACTGTCGCCGGGTGAGTACGTCAACCTCGGTATCGGGCTGCCCACGCTGATCCCGAACTTCCTGCCCGCAGGGTTCGACGTGACGCTGCACAGCGAGAACGGCATCCTCGGCACCGGACCGTATCCGGACGAGGACGCGGTGGATGCGGATCTGATCAACGCAGGCAAGGAAACGGTCACCGTCAACGCGGGTGCGTCGTTCTTCGATTCGGCGCTCAGCTTCGGGATGATCCGCGGCGCCCACATCGACACCGCCGTCCTCGGCGGAATGCAGGTCTCCGCGGCAGGCGACCTCGCGAACTGGATGGTTCCGGGGAGGATGGTCAAGGGCATGGGCGGTGCGATGGACCTCGTGCACGGCGCCCGCAAAGTCATCGTGGTCATGGAGCACTGCGACAAGTCCGGTGCCCCGAAGATCGTCGAACGCTGCACCCTGCCTCTCACCGGACGCGGTGTCGTGCACCGGGTCATCACCAACCTAGCCGTCGTCGACGTCACCGACTCCGGTCTCGTGTTGCGCGAGTGCGCGCCCGGGGTCACCGAAGACCTGGTGCGCGCCGCCACCGCAGCGGCGCTGTCGTAGCGCTTCTCCCACCCTCCCACCACGAGAAAGTCTCCCGTGCTCAACCTTTCCGTCCTTCTCGAAGACTCCGCCCGCCGATTCCCCGACCGCGATGCCCTGATTCTCGGCGACGCACGGATGACGTACGCCGACCTCGACGCCCGGTCGAACCAGGTCGCGAACCTGCTGATGTCATGCGGCATCGAACCCGGTGACAAGGTCGCGCTCTCCTGTCCCAACATCCCCCAGTTCCCCGTCGTCTACTACGGCATCCTCAAGGCCGGCGCGGTGGTCGTACCGCTCAACGTCCTCCTCAAGGACCGCGAGATCGCTTATCACCTCGCAGATTCCGACGCCAAGGCGTACTTGTGCTACGACGGCACCCCCGACCTGCCGATGGGCGAGTACGGGCGCTCCGCGTTCACGCAGAGTCCGCACTGCCGCAGCATGTTCCGCATCACCACCGACCCGGACGCTCCCGCCTCGATCGACGGCATCGGAACGCTCGCGGACGCCGTCGCGGATCGCGACATCGAGTGCGAGACCGTGGTCCGCGAACCCGGGGACACCGCGGTCATCCTCTACACGAGCGGGACCACCGGAAAACCCAAGGGCGCCGAGCTCACCCACGCCAACATGGTGCTGAACGCGCTGACCGCCAATCGTCTCTTCGACAGCACACCGGCCACCCACGACCGGTACCTGGTGACCCTGCCGCTGTTCCACTCGTTCGGCCAGACCGTCACCCTCAACGCCGGAATCTCGGTCGGGGCGACCCTCGTGCTGCTGCCCCGGTTCGAGGCCGCCGCCGCACTCGATCTCATCGAACGGGAGAACATCACCGTATTCGCCGGGGTGCCCACCATGTACTGGGGTCTGCTCGGCGCCCCCGACGAACACCCCGCCGACATCGACCGCATCGCCGGCAACATGCGACTGGCGATCTCCGGTGGCGCCGCGCTGCCGGTGGAGATCCTCACCCGGTTCGCCGACCGCTTCGGTGTCCAGATCCTCGAGGGATACGGACTGTCCGAGACGTCGCCGCTCGCGACGTTCAGCGATCCCGGCGGCGATCCACGGCCCGGATCGATCGGTGTCCCCGTGTGGGGAATCGAGGCCCGGCTCGTCGACAAGAACTGGAACACCGTCACCGGAGCCGGTGACATCGGCGAGATCGCGTTGCGCGGGCACAACATCATGAAGGGCTACTACAACCGCCCGGACGCCACGGCAGAAGTGCTGCGGGACGGCTGGTTCCGGACCGGCGACCTCGCCCGCGTCGACGACGACGGCTTCTACTACATCGTCGACCGGGCCAAGGACCTGATCGTGCGCGGCGGATTCAACGTGTACCCCCGTGAGATCGAAGAAGTCCTCCTCGGCCACGACGCCATTTCTCTCGCCGCCGTCGTCGGCGTCCCCGACGACAGTCACGGCGAGGAGATCAAGGCCTACGTCATCCTCGAGCCCGGCGCACGGGTCACCGCGGACGAGGTGATCGCCTGGGCCAAGCAGCAGATGGCGAGCTACAAGTACCCCCGCACCGTCGAATTCGTCACCACCCTTCCCATGACCGCCACCGGCAAGATCCTCAAACGCGAACTCGGCCGCGCCCCGGCCGCACTCTGATACCGAAAGCACAAGCGTGAGCGACACTCCCCTCCCCACCATCCCCGACGAGCTCACCGCTCCCCTCGACCTTCTGCTCACCAGCGGAACCCGCGGCGTCGCCGCCCGCATGCTCCCCGACAGCTCGTGGACCCGTCTCGGGGTCGGCCTCGCCGGCCGGCCGGGTACCGTTGCCCGGCGCGGCGGCGCCCTCGTCCGCGAACTCGGCGCCATCGCCGTCGGCACCTCGGATCGAACTCCCGCGAAGTCGGACAAACGCTTCGGCGACGCCGCGTGGCAGCAGAATCCGGCCCTGCGCCGGGCGATGCAGGCGTATCTCGCGACGTCGCACACCGCTGCGGCCCTGCTCGACGACGCCGAACTGGACTGGCGTGACCACGAGCGGATGCGGTTCGTCCTCGACAACCTCGTCGAAGGCATGTCCCCCACCAACAATCCACTTCTCAGCCCGCTGGGCTGGAAGGCAATGGTGGACACGGGCGGCCTCAGTGCGGCACGCGGAGTCCGCGCGCTCGTCCGCGACATGCTGTCGAAACCGCGCGTGCCCGCCATGGTCGAACCCGACGCGTTCGCCGTCGGGGAGGACGTGGCTGCGACGAAGGGTGCCGTGGTCCTGCAGACCCGCACCTTCGAACTGATCCACTACACGCCGCAGACGGAGAAGGTCCACGCCACACCGCTGTTGATCGTCCCGCCCGTCATCAACAAGTACTACATCCTCGACATTGCACCGGGCCGCAGTCTGATCGAGTACCTCCTGCAGCAGGGTCAGCAGGTCTTCGCGATCTCCTGGCGCAACCCCCACGCCCGGCACCGGGACTGGGATGCCGACACCTACGGCGCGGCGATCGTGGAGGCGCTCGATACGGCGCAGTGCATTGCCGGGACCGACAGCGCCCACGTCCTGGGCACCTGCTCGGGTGGGATTCTCGCGGCGATGGTCGCGGCACATCTCGCCGAGATCGGTGAGGGCGACCGCATCGCCGGCCTCACCCTGGCCGTCACCGTCCTCGACCAGACCCAGGCCGGCACCGCGGCTGCCGTCATGAGCGAGCGCGCCGCCGCGGCCGCGATCCGCGACTCGGCCGCCAAGGGGTATCTCGACGGCCGCACCCTCGCCGAGATGTTCGCCTGGCTGCGTCCGACCGACCTGGTCTGGCGGTACTGGGTGAACAACTACGTGCAGGGCCGGGCTCCTGCCGCCTTCGACGTGCTGTTCTGGAACTCCGACACCACCCGCATGGCGGCGGCATTGCACCGCGATCTCGTCCTGCTCGGGCTGCGCAACGCGCTCACGACGCCGGGCGCTGCGACCATGCTCGGCACACCCGTCGACCTTGCCACCGTGACCGCCGACGCGTACGTCGTCGGCGGCTCCGCCGACCACCTCTGCCCGTGGCAGTCCACCTACCGGAGCGCTCGCCTGCTCGGCAGCAAGGACTCCCGGTTCGTGCTGTCGTCGAACGGACACATCGCCTCACTCGTGAACCCCCCCGGGCAATCCGCGAGCGTCCTTCCGATTCGGGCAACCCGACCCGGAGACTCCGGACGAATGGCTGGCCGCGGCGGAGACCGCACCGGACTCGTGGTGGCCCGACTACGCCCGCTGGCTCGGCGAACGCAGCGGACCCGACATCGACGCCCCCGGCAGCCTCGGCGCCCGGCAGTTCCCCCCGCTCGGGCCCGCCCCGGGCACCTACGTCCACCACAGCTGACCCGCTCGACACCACAGAGGGACATTCATGCCCATGCATCTCACACAGCCCACCGATCTCCTCGGGCTCGTCGGACAGACCGTCGGAACCACCGGCACGCTCAAAATTGCTCAGGATCAGGTGAATCTGTTCGCCGACGCGACCGGGGACCACCAGTGGATCCACACCGATCCCGAACGGGCGGCCCATGGCCCCTTCGGCTGCACGATCGCGCACGGCTATCTCACGCTGTCGTTGGCGCCGAGCATCCTCGCCGAGGTTCTCACCGTCGACGGCGTCCACGCCGCCCTCAATTACGGCCTGAACAAGGTGCGGTTCCCGGCGCCCGTGCCCGTCGGTTCCGCGCTGCGCGTCACAGTGTCCGTGATCGCCGCGCAACGGAAACCGGCCGGCATCGAGGCAGTCTTCGGGTTGACCTACGAGATCGACGGCGGAACGCGTCCGGTATGCATCGCGGACGTCGTGGTGCTCTACACGTGAGCGTGACCGAATTGTTCGGCAGGGGCGACCGGTTCGAAGACAGGGACGTTCCGGTCGGGGGTCGGCGGATCCGGGTGCGGATCCGCCGCGGGACCGGTGTGCCCCTGGTTCTGTGCAACGGCATCGGAGCGGGCCTGGAAGTACTGGACCCGCTGGTCGCCGCATTGGATCCGGCGGCGACGATCATCAGTTTCGACGTGCCCGGTACCGGGGGTTCGCCGGCCTCACCGGTCCCGTACGGGATTCCTGCCCTCGCGTGCGGCCTGAGCCGCCTCCTCACCGAGATCGGGGTCGATGTCGTCGACATCCTCGGCTTGTCCTGGGGCGGAGCGCTGGCCCAGCAGTTCGCCCTGCAGAATCCGCGGCGCTGTCGGCGCGTCGTCCTCGTCGCCACCGGGACCGGGGCCCTGATGATTCCGGGCCACCCGCGTGTGCTCGCGAAGATGCTGACTCCGAGGCGGTTCACCGACACCGGCTATGCGGCTGCCATCGCCGGCGACCTGTACGGTGGCACGGCGCGCCTCGGCGGTGAAGCCGTTGCGCGAGTCTTCAGAAAACAGATGCACACGGGCTCCCGCATCGGTTATCTCCATCAACTCCTCGCGGGGGCGATGTGGACGAGCCTGCCGATACTTCCGCTCATCCGGCAGCCCACACTGATCGTCGCGGGCACCGACGACCCGATCATTCCCATCGCCAACGCCCACATCATGAACGCGCTCCTGCCGCACGCGACGCTGCACCTGCACCCCGGCGGTCACCTCGACATCGTCACCAACGCAACCGATCTCGCACCCGCTGTCAGGTCCTTCCTCGCGTCGCCGTAGCCGCCGGCCCGCACAACAGGTCAGCCGTCCTCCCCCATCTCGGCGAGCGTCGTCCGCAGGCGCTCGGTATCCGCCGGGGTCCAGCCCTCGGGCGACAGGATTGCGCTCCACGCGTCGGCGATGTCGACGACGTACGTGTGTCCGTGCCCGTCGGGAACGCCCGTCGACACCGCCATGTCGGCCGCCACCTGGAGGAAAGTCACGAACGGGAACCACTGTGTGCTGTCGAGGACGTCGTAGCCACGGTCCTCCTTCAGCCAGTCGGGCTCGCTCAGCAGCAGTTCCGGCGACCACCAGACGATCGGGTCCGACGGGTGTTGGAGGTAGACCATCCGCGGCCGTCCCCACGGGGCGTCGGGGCGCGGCAGGTCCTCCTGCGCCCGCGCACCGAATCGGACGGTCTCGCCCTGCTCGTAGATCGGCAGCCATTCGGGCGAGCCCGGATCGCGGTTCGTGGTGACGTCGGTCCATATCTCGTTCGCGTTCGGCGGCCCCGTGAACAGCACGCCGTCGGTGCGAGCCTCGACGTCGTCGACACTGCCGAATGCACTTTCACCTCCGAAGGAGCCGAGACTCTCCCCCATCACGACGAGCTTCGGACGGGACTCCGGTGGCAATACCTTCCACTTGTCGTACACAGCGTCGAACAATGCCTCCCCGGCCTGGTGGGCACGCTCCTTGTCGACCAGGAAGGACAGCCAACTCGGCAGATAGGAGTACTGCAATCCGACCATCGCGGTGTCGCCGTTGTACATGTACTCCAGCGAGGAGGCGAGGCTCTCGTTGATCCACCCGGTACCGGTGGTCGTGGCCACGCCCACGACCGCACGATCGAACCCGCCGGCGCGTTCGAGTTCGTCCGCTGCCAGCTGGGCGTTCCCGGTGATCGAATCGCCGCCGCTGGCGAGCCCGGCGTAAGTCCGGATCGGCTCCACCGCGGGCCGCCCGCCATTGAACGCGGACAATTCGTCGACGGTCGGGCCACGCGACATGAATGAACGGCCCTGCCGGCCCAGCGAATCCCACGTGACGAGCGAGTCCGGTCCGCCCGAACGCAGCGACGACGTCGGCGGCTCGTCACCGGCCTTGGTCTCCTGGTTGACGGCGGCGAACGAATTGTTCAGCCCCGACATGATCACGCGCACCGCGGCGCCGTTGACGAGTGCGAACAGCAGCGCCACCACCAGTACGCCGATGGCCGTCGCCGAGATCCGCCGCGGCACCACCCGGCTGATCTTGCGTTCGACCCACCGCACCGCCCGCAGCAGAACCCGGGCAAGCGCCACCAACCCGACGTAGATCAGCACCGCCACGACCACCATGACGAGATACCCGAACCACGGGAATGGTGCGGCACTCATGATCGCCCGCAACTGCGACTGCCAATCCCAGAACCACACCAGTATCGCTACGGTTCCGACGATTCCGATCACCGACGCCACCCGGCGCACCATTGTCTTCACATGGGTGGGCGCCTCCCGCTGCACGAGGTAGCGGACCAACTTGGAACCGAGGAATCCGATGGCGTAGCCGATCGCCGCCGAGACGCCGGTGACCAATCCCTGGAAGAACGGACCGCGCGGCAGCAGTGTCGGCGTCAACGACAGCCACACGAACAGGACCGCGACCACCAGCCCCCCGAAGGCATAGCGGTCGGGAAGCCAGCGACGATGCCCGGGTGGCCGGACAGGACCGGCTTCGCGCTCGGGTGCACCATCGATCACATCGTTCGGCACCTACCAAGCGTAGCTGTCACAGAGTCGCTATCGACGGCAATCCGCAATCACACCACGTCCCGTGAACACCGAAGCCCACGTGGGATGTTCGGATTTCTGCCGAGTCTGCCCGGCCGACCGTCGACCGACGCTACGTCAGTGTCTTCGTCTTGATCGCCTGGAACTCGGCGTCGGTGATCGCGCCGGAATCGAGCAGCGCCTTGGCTTCCGTGATCTGCTGAGCCGGGGACTTCCCGGCGACGTCGCGGATGTAGGAGTCCTGGGCCTGCTTGACCTGATGAGCGGCGGCCATCGACCGCTTCGCCATGCCGTCGCCCCGGGCGATCACGTACACCAGTGCCGACAGGAAGGGAATGACGAACAGCAAGAGGATCCAGATCGCCTTGACCCACCCCGAGGTCTCGCGATCCCGGAACAGGTCGGTGATGATCGAGAACAACACGGACAAGTAGGCCGCGAAGGCGAAACAGACGAAGATGAACCAGAAGAACTCCCAGAAACCTTCCATTTTCGACGCTCCGTCCACTAGGTGTTCCGGTCAGCAGGCCAGGATTCCGGCCTCCTCGAATCTCAATTGGTGGTGTCGAGCGTGTCGAGCGCCGCCAGAATGCCCTGGACGGGGATTCGCCCGGAGGCCACCAGCTGCGCACCCTCGCGCCGGAGGGCGGAGGCGAACGGTGCGGCCCAGCAGTTCTCGTAGACGAGGATAGCTCCGGAGCATCCGGGGGCCAGGACGGCAGCCGCGTCCTCGAGGTCTGTTCGGTCGATCAGACCCGTCGCCGCCTCGGCGAACAGCGTCACGTCCACACCGCCGTCGAGCCCGAGGTCCTCGATGGCGACACCGGCGAGTGATCCGTCGGCTTCCTTACGGACGAAGATCAGGTCGAGCACGCGGATGATGTTTCGTTCTACCAGGTCGATCAGAAGGGGCAAGGCCGATCCGTCGGGTCTCCGGTCGGCAGGGAACTCCACGACGAGATAGTCGATGGGCCCGAGTTCGTCGAAATCGGTGTCGTTCACTGCAGGACCTCTCTTCTGAAGACAGCAGCGACAGCCACACACGGCGTCGCACCAGTATTACCCAGTCCGCGACGACACCGCTAGAGCACAATGTCACCGGCGGCCGGCACCGTACTGTCGGCAAGGTCGCGGCGGGCGGCCTTCTCCACCAGGAGCGGGACGAAGTCCCGGATCCTGCACTCCGCGAAGCGCTTGTGAACTGTGCGCACGGTGTGCTCGATGTCCACGGGTGACACGGACGGGTACCGAGTCATCAGGCGCTCGATGACCTGTTCGACCTGAAGGAACTCGTCGTCACCGATCATCGACTCATCGTCGTCCCGCTGCGAAACCACCGTCAAGACACGAAATGGCCTCTCGAGCAACTCGGTTCGGTGTCAGGGCGGTGAATATGCCTGATTCTGGGATCGATCCAGTATCCGCAGAATTCGCGGAAATCCAATTTCCCGACTACCGCCAGGTGGAACGGCGGACAATGGAGGTACCGGGCCGCCGGCTCGCAGTAGGGAAAGGGACGGTCATGTCCGAGACAACGTCGGTCAAGCAGGGCGTCGCGGCAGGCACTTCGATCGGGGCGGCCATCATCATGGTGACCGTGGGGATCATCCACCTCTTCCAAGGAATCGCTGCGGTTGCCGAGAACGAAGTATTCGTGGCGGGGCTGAACTACATCTACAAGTTCGACCTGACCACCTGGGGCTGGATCCACATCGTGCTGGGTGTGCTCGTCGCAGGCGTCGGCCTCGCGCTGTTCACCGGCGCGGGATGGGCTCGAGTGTCCGCGATCGTGATCGCGGCCGTCTCCATACTCGCCAACTTCCTGTGGCTTCCCTACTACCCGTGGTGGTCGGTGCTCATCATCGCCCTCGACGTCGTGGTGATCTGGGCCGTGTCGACCTGGAATCCGGATCGGGTCTGAGCAGTCGGCGGCCAGGGTAGAAGCCGTGGGAAAGAAGTCGAAGCACGAGAAGTCCGGCCTCGACCTGCCCCGGCCGGACGGTGCCGAGCCTGCCGCACCGATGAAGAACAAGAAGTACCGCCGCCTACTCCGTCCGCTTCACGGCGAACTCGTCGCATTGCAGGAGTGGGTGAAATCGTCGGATGCGCGGATCTGCATCGTCTTCGAGGGCCGCGACACCGCCGGGAAAGGCGGCGTGATCAAGGCGATCACCGAGCGGGTCAGTCCGCGCGTATTCCGTGTCGTCGCCTTGCCTGCCCCGACCGATCGCGAGAAGTCGCAGATGTACGTGCAGCGGTACCTTCCCCATCTCCCGGCCGGCGGAGAGGTCGTCATCTTCGACCGCAGTTGGTACAACCGCGCGGGCGTCGAACGGGTGATGGGTTTCTGCACCGAGGAGGAAGCGCAGCAGTTCCTCCAACTCGTCCCGACGGTCGAACGCGCGATCGTCGACTCGGGCGTCATCCTGCTGAAGTACTGGCTGGAGGTGAGCGAGGAACAACAGACGCTTCGCCTGCAGAGCAGGATCGACGATCCGCGGAAGGTCTGGAAGCTGTCGGACCTGGACCTGAAGTCGTACACCCATTGGTACGACTACTCGCGGGCGCGGGACGAGATGTTCCACTTCACCGACACCGGCTGGGCGCCCTGGTACGTCGCGGTCAACGACGACAAGAAACGCGGTCGGCTCAACATCATCAGCCACCTGCTGAGCCAGATCCCCTACGAACCCCTCGAACGCCCCGACATCACCTTGCCGGAGCGGCGGGGCCCGCACGGCTACGAGGCGCCGAGGCAGCCACTGCACTGGATTCCCACCCCCTACTGAGAATCCGAGCCGAAAGGACGAGCGGTCATGGTCTCGACGGAACCCGCGCAAGCGCAGACTGCCTGGCATGCCCAGGACGCCGACGCCGTCGTGTCCGCACTGGCCTCCGATCGGCAGGCGGGGCTGACGGCCGGCGAAGTGGACGAACGTCGCCGACGGCACGGTCCGAACGAGATCGCCTCCGAGCCGGCGCCGTCGACGTGGTCGATCGCGTTGCTGCAGTTGAAGGACCCCATGAACCTGATGCTGGTCGCGGTGGCCGTGGTCAGCATCGTCATCGGCGAAATTCCGACGGCGATCGTGGTCGCGGTTCTCGTCGGGCTCAACATCGTGCTGGGCACACGGCAGGAAGTGAAGGCGCGCGCCAGCGTCGACGCACTGGCGAAGATGCAGACACCGCAGGCGCGGGTGGTCCGCGACGGCACTCTGACCCAGCTCGACGCCACCGAGCTCGTGCCGGGCGACGTCGTGCAGCTCGAGGCGGGCGACATCGTCCCCGCGGACGGCCGCCTGCTCACGACGGCCACCTTGGAGACCCAGGAGGCGGCACTGACGGGTGAGAGTGCACCCGTCGCGAAGGACCCCCAGACGCTCGGCACCATCGACGTTTCTCTCGGCGACCGCAGCAACATGGGTTTCCAGAACACCTCGGTCACCCGCGGTACCGCCACCATGGTGGTCACCGAGACGGGAATGCACACCCAGATGGGCCAGATCGCGTCGATGCTGTCTGCGGTCGCACCGAGCAAGTCCCCGCTGCAGCGCGAACTGGACTCGCTCACGAAAGTGCTCGGCGTCATCGCGTGGACTTCGGTGGCGATCATCGTGATCATCGGGGTGATTCGCGGACAGGACGTGACGACGCTTCTGCTGCTCGGCATTTCCATGGGGGTCTCCGCGATCCCCACCGGTCTGCCGACGTTCGTCCAGGCGATGCTGGCCTACGGTGCACGGCAGCTGGCCGACGCCAAAGCCATCGTGAAGAATCTCACGGACGTCGAGACGCTCGGCGCGACCAGCGTGATCAACTCGGACAAGACCGGCACGCTGACGATGAACCAGATGACCGTGCGGTCGCTGTACTTCCACTGCCGGTGGTACACCGTCGATGGTGAGGGTTACGCCAAGTCGGGGAAGATCACCCACGTCGCGGGCGAGGCCGCCCCGGATTTCACGCTGCTCGCGTACGGGTTGTGCCTCGACAGCGACGCCACGGTCTCCGGCACCGGAGAGGTCGTCGGCGACCCGACGGAAGCCGCGCTGGTGGTGCTCGCGGCGAAGATCGGTGTCGACGCCCCACTGACCCGGCGAACGTATCCGCGCGTCGCCGCCGTGCCGTTCGACTCCGCATACAAGTTCATGGCGACGTTCCACCATCTGGAAGTCGATGGCCGAACCCAATTCGTGGAACTGGTCAAGGGCGGGCCCGACGTTGTCCTGGCGCGGTGCGCGACCGCCTTCCGGCCGGGCAGGCAGGAGGTGCCGCTCGACGAGGTCCGGGAGGAACTGACGGCAGCGAATCGGACCATGTCCGAGAAGGGACTTCGCGTGCTGGCCTTCGCGGTCCGCCGCCTCGACGGGCAGGAGGAGGCCGCGGTGGCCGACCCCATGTCCTACGTCGCGGACCTCACGTTCGTCGGCATGGTCGGCATCATCGACCCGCTTCGGCCGGAGGCGATCGAATCGGTGCGCACCGCCCACGAGGCCGGCATCGACGTCCGCATGATCACCGGCGACCACGCGATCACGGCATCCGCGATCGGCGCCGAACTCGGGCTCGGACCGGGCGCGATCGGTGGTGCGGAACTGCAGGCCATGACCGATGAAGAACTGTCGGCCGCACTCCCGAACCTGCACGTGTTCGGCCGCGTCACTCCCCAGGACAAACTACGCCTGGCCGACGTCATGCAGAAGAACGGCGCGGTCGTGGCGATGACCGGGGACGCCGTCAACGACGCGGCCGCGCTGAAGAAGGCCGATATCGGCGTAGCCATGGGCTCGGGGAGCGAAGTCACCAAACAGGCGGGCAAGATGGTGCTCACCGACGACAATTTCGGTACCCTGATCACCGCGATCCGGTTGGGCCGCAACATCTACGACAAGATCGTGTCCTACATCCGATACCAGATGTCGAAACTGTTCTCGCTGGTGCTGCTGTTTCTCGTCGCGAGCATTTTCGACATCAACGACGGGGTCGCGCTCACCCCGCTGATGGTGCTGTTCCAGCACTTCTTCATCACGCTGTTCCCGGTCGCCGTCATCATGCTCGACCCTCCTGCGCCGGATCTGATGAACAAGCCGCCCCGCGACCCGAAGATGCCGATCGCCAACCGGAGGGCGTTCGTGCAGTGGCTGGCATACGGCGTCCTGCAGTTCGCCGTCACGCTTGCCGCGATGCTCCTCGCGCCGGGCGAGATGAGCACGACCGAGGCGACCGTCCCCATGACGACGGCGTTCGTGGTGCTGTCGTTCGGTTCCATCCTCGCCGGGCTCGTCATGCGGCGCGACCCGGAGTCCGGGCTCACCCCACCGATCCTCGGCGCACTGAAGATCCTGTCGATCCCGGTCATCGTGACGGTGTTCGCGGTCGAGGCTGGGTTCCTCCAGGACCTCCTCATGACCACGTCGCTGACCGGCGGCCAGTGGCTCGCCTGCCTCGGGTGGTCACTGATCATCCCGATCGTCGTCGAAGCGGAGAAGGCGTTCCGGCGCCGGCGCCACCTCCACTCGGAGCCGCCCGCACCGATGACCGCCCCCGCCGTCGTCGACCCCCAGCGCGCACGCTGAGACCCGACCATGTCCTGGACAGGAAGCCTCGGCCGGTTACCCGGGATCGCGACGGCGCGGGCATACCGCCGGGAGTGGTTACGCCCCGACGTCACCGCCGGACTCGTCCTCACCGCCCTGCTCATTCCCGCCGGGATGGGGTACGCGGAGGCCGCCGGGTTGCCCGCCTACGCCGGCCTCTACGCGACGATCATCCCGCTCCTCGCGTATGCCCTGGTGGGACCGTCGAAGATCCTCGTGCTCGGCCCGGACTCGTCGCTGGCACCGCTCATCGCCGCGGCGGTCCTGCCGCTCGCCGTGGCCGACGACCCGGAGAGCGCGCTCGCCCTCGCCGGCGTCCTCGGCGTCCTCGTCGGCCTCATTCTCCTCGTCGGCGGATTCCTGCATCTCGGCTTCGTGACCGAACTGCTGTCGAAGCCCATCCGGCTCGGCTACCTCAATGCGATAGCGCTCATCGTCGTCGTCGGCCAACTGCCCAAGCTGCTCGGATTCTCCGTCGACGCGTCCGGCCTCATCGGAGAGGTCGGGGAGATCGGAAAGTCCGTGGTACAGGGCAACATCGACCCCGTCGCCGCCGCCGTGGGCATCGGTTCCCTCGCCGTCATCGTCGGATTCCGCATCTGGGTGCCCCGCATCCCCGGTGTCCTCGTGGCCGTGGTCGGCGCGATCATCCTGTCTGCGGCACTCGGACTCACCGACGACATCGGGATGGTCGGCGCCCTACCCGCCGGCCTGCCGCTGCCGTCGTTCGGCGGTGTCGACTGGGGGGACGTGGGGAACCTCGTCGGCCCCGCGGCCGGTATCGCCCTGATCGCGTTCGCCGACACGGGAGTGCTGTCCCGCACGTTCGCCGCCCGGCACGGTGAAGACGTGAACGGCAGCACGGAGATGAAGGCGGTCGGCGTGGCCAACATCGCCGGCGGACTGTTCGGCGGGTTCCCCATCTCCGCCAGCGGGTCGCGGACCCCGGTGGCCGAACAGAGCGGCGCCCGCACCCAACTGGCATGCGTCGTCGGAGCACTCGCCGTGCTGGTCTTCGTCCTCGTCGCCCCCGGGGTCACCACGTACCTCCCCGACGCGACACTCGGGGCCGTGGTGATCGTCGCCGCCACCGCGCTGGTCGATGTCGGTGGAATGGTCCGGATGTGGCGCATGAGCACCGTGGAGTTCGGACTCGCCGTCGCGGCATTCCTCGGGGTGGCCTTGGTGGGCGTGCTGCAGGGAATCCTCGTCGCGATCGGGTTGTCCTTCGTCGCGGTGGTCGCGCAGGCGTGGCAGCCGTACCGCACGGAACTCGTCCGGACGCCCGACCGCCCCGGCTTCCACGACGTCCAACGCCACCCCGGCGGCCTCCGCATCCCCGGACTGGTGCTGGTGCGCTTCGACGCTCCCCTCTTCTTCGCCAACGGCGAGATCTTCGACGAATACGTGCGCTCGGTGGTGGCGGCCGCGCCGACCCCGGTCGAGTGGGTGGTCGTGGCGTCCGAGCCGATCACCGGTCTCGACACCACCGCCGTCGACGAACTCGTCGACCTCGACACGTATCTCGAAGGGAAAGAGATCCGGTTGGTGTTCGCGGAGATGAAGGGYCCGATCAAGGATCGGCTCATCCGGTTCGGGGTGGGCGACAGGTTCGATTCGTCGCACTTCTATCCGACCATCGAGTCCGCTGTCACCGCATTTCACAGTCGAGCCGACCACACCGGAGATCCTTCCGGCGGCTGAACCCTCAACCGTGGGGCGCCCCGGACGCAGTGTGAGTGCCGTGCGCCGCCCGCCACAGTCGCACCCAGTCGAATGCAGGCGCAGCCGGACGCACCCCGGGCCTCGTCCTGGGCACCCGCACCCGCAGGGCGTCCGGTTCGATGGTGCACCGCACCGGAGTGCGGAGCATGAGTGATTCGCCGTCGACTCCGACGGGGATCTCCGGGGTGTCGGCGTCCACAACCACCTCGATCGCCGTTTCCTGCGTCAAACCGTGAACATTGGTGCGACGCAGCAGACCGACCGCCTGCCGGGTGTTCGCCACCGACACGGTGACCGCGCCGAGGACGCCGCGATCGAGACGGTCCCGGCGGCTCAGACCGGCCAGATCACTGTTGCCGTAGGGATTGTTGCTCACCAGGACCGCCTGCGGTCCCTCCACGGCCGTCTCACCGATCCGCGCGACCAATCGAGGCCCCGCGTGCCCGGTGAGCAGATCGGGAAGCAGCGTCAGCACTGTTGCGGCCTTGTCGTCGCGGTAGGCGGGACTGCGGACGATTTCGGCGTAGACCCCGAACGACGCGTTGTTGACGAAGGGTCGGCCGTTGATGGTGCCGAGGTCGACACGCAGCTCGACACCGTCCCGGAGTGCGTCCAGCGATCGGGTGGGATCGGTGCGGTCGAGTCCGAGATCCATCGCGAAGTGGTTGCGGGTTCCGGCACTGATCACGAGGAACGGCAGGTGGTGTTCCGCCGCGACCGCCGCCACGAGAGCCTGGGTTCCGTCTCCGCCCGCCACCCCCAGCAGATCGGCCCCTTGCGCGACCGCCCGCCGGGCCAGTGCGGTGACGTCGATGGTGGCCGGCCCTTCGAGCAGCTCGACGTCGGCGCCCAGCTCCTCGGCTCTGCGCTTCAGGTCGAATTTCGTGACCTTCCCGCCTCCGGAATGCGGATTCATGATCAGGAACGGGTGCTGCGCGGGCGGGGCAGGGTATTCGGGCATGGTCGTCTCCGCACGTCTGCCACGCAAAGCGGCGCGAGCGCAGACGACGGCCAGCACAGCGAGGCCATACGAGAGCAGCACCACCCACAGCAGGTGTGCGCGGACGAACAGTGTCAGCACGACGATCGGCGCGACAATCGCCACTCCCAGGGAGATCCACCTGAACACTCCGCGCCGGGTGAGGAACCAGTACAACGCCGCCACCGTGACCACGACGCCACCGGTCCCCACGATGAGCAACGCCACGGTGCCCAGCACCCCGGCGAACAGCACGGGCACCGCCGCCGCACCGACGGCGAATACGAACGCCACACGGGCCCACCAGCGCCGGCCACTGCCGCCGGTATCGGCGGTACCTGATCTGTTCACGTGACTGCCCCTCACCGGCGGCGTGTACTTCCTCGCGACGGTCCGACTTCCCGTCGTATGTCCATCTTCCGCCGTGCGCGGAGGCGAGCGCAGCACATTGCACGCCTCGGGCTGCCGGTCTTCGCCAGCCGTCAAGCGCCAGTTCCCGATAGGTCGCCTGCGCGCGGTCCCGTCGAAAGGTCCCGCCATCCGGCGAGCACCCTGTGCACGGCCTCGGCGCCGTGCAGCGGGTCGGGCGGTGAGGGCAGGTCGGCGGGGTAGATGAGAAACGGAGTGCTCTGCGGTCCGCCCATTCCGCCGTGCGAGCCGACCTGCTCCTCGAACGCCGCGACCTCGTCGGTCTCGGGCCAGTATGCGCCGCCGACCATGATGTCGGCGACGTTGTCGAAGGTGTCGGTGCGTCGCACCTTCGCCAGCGCGTCGGGGCCCATCACCGCGAGCGGGTTCTCGCCCGTGACCTCGCCGGTCGTCACGTCGACCTGGCCGTAGGGCCCGAGCACCACGGACCCGCCCGGGGCGGCAACGAGCAGGAAGCCGACCCCGGGATGCTCGCGGAGCCCGGTGAGCAGCCCGGGATGGGCAGCCTCGATGGCATTTACATCGGCGCGGCCGGGCAGGTGTGGGAAGTAGATCAGGCCGAGATTGCCCGAGCCGAGCACGATCGGCTCGCCCGTGGAGGCGTGCGCCTCTTCGCYGGCCGTCGGCGAGTGCACGCTGGCCGCGGCGTAGCCGCGCCCCTCCGCCCCGGGCTGTCGGGAGGCGTCGGATTCGCGCTCGTACCAGTGGCGCTTCCCCGCGACCGGTTCGCGCTGTGCGGCAAGCCGGATGACCAACTGCCCCAGGGTTTCCCCGTAGCGCTGCAGGAAGGTCGCGCCCTGACTCTGCCCGTGATCGGACAACACGACGACGCGGTAGGGCCGATCGGCCTGCCCCACCACGGCGAGCAGCATCTCGATGACGTCGTCGAGTTTGGTCAGCACCGCAAGGGTCTCCGGCCGGGAAATGCCGGAGTGGTGCGACACCTCGTCATAGCCGATCAGGTCGACGTAGACGACACTGCGCCCCTTGATCAGATCGCCGACCACCGCGGCGGCGGCGACGTCGGTGGCGAGCACGGTCGCGAACGCCCGCACAAACGGATAGACCCCACCCCGCGGCACCCGCGGCTGGATGTCCTTCCGCTTCTGGCGCAGTGACTGGCGCAGTTCCCGTTGCAGTTCCGCGACCATCCGGATGAACGTGCGCAGCGCGCTCGCCGGGTCCGCGAAATAGTCGCTGTAGCCGGCACCGCCGCCGAGGCGGGCACCGCGCATGCGGCTGACGACGAGCACGTTGTCGTGCGCGCCGCCGGTGAACAGGTTGCCGCGGCTCGCACCGTCGTGCGCCAGCAGGCCACGAATGTCCGTGCGTTCGAGTTCGCGCTGCTCGTTGTCGGCCGGGTTGCTGAACACCGAAATGTGCTCGGTCGTCTTGTCGTACCAGCGAAACGCCGGCACGTTGTGGTTGGAACCGTGCAGCACGCCCAGCTGGGTCGCACCCGTCTGACTGCTCCAGTCGGTGTGCCACGGCACCAGCTGGTGGGTCTCGCGCACCAACTTCGCCAGCCCGGGCGTCACGCCGTCGGCGATCGCGCGACGCAGCACGTCGTAACCGAGGCCGTCGATCTGGATACACAACAGCCCCGGGGACGCGTCCACGAGCGCGGCGTTGCGACGCAAGCGGAACCGCTGTCGGCGCACCTGCATCAGTCGGTAGGCGGTATCGGAGCGGGACGCGATCGCGCCCGAAATCACGGAGGTGAACAGCGAGAGCAGCGCCGCGAGGTAGAACGCATCGCGCGGCTGGTCCACCGACGCGACTGGTACCAGGTACAGCGTCAACAGCATGATCACACCGCCGGCGAGGAACACCCCGACGAACAGCAGCACCGGGCCGATCCACGACATGCACCGCATCATCACCGGCCAGAGCGCGGCGTTGAGCAGGCCGAACACCAACGCGAGCACCAGCGCGGCCGGGAGCGTCGGGATCGGAGCGAAGCTCGACGGGTCCAGGATGATGCCGCGGAGGATCCGGTCGAGCACGATGATCGCGAGCGCCGACGACCCCCACAGCACGAAGAATTCGACGAGCACCCGCACCACGCCGCCCACCGTGCGCATCGCACCGCCTTTCGTCATCTGGAATCGTAAGGGTGTGAGCGCAACGCCGGGTCCGGTTGCCGCCGCACCCGGTGTGCGCTGGCTCGGACATTCCAGCGCGCTGATCGTGGACCGCGGGACGGTCGTCCTGACCGATCCGGTGCTGACCGACCACGTCGCGCACCTACGACGCCGCCGAGGGCCCGCACCGATCGGGCCGCACGTGCGCAACCCGGACGCAGTCCTGCTCTCGCACCTGCACGCCGACCACACGCACCTGCCGTCGCTGCGGATGCTCGATCCGGACGTCCCGATCGTGGCACCGTGGCGGGCGGTCGACGGCCTGCCGGCGCTGCGACAGTTCGCCGACCGCCTGGTATTGCTGCGGCCGGGCGAAGAGGCACGAATCGGCAACGTCACCGTGCGCGCCGTGCCCGCCCGACACGACGGCAGGCGCTGGCGGCGCGGCCCGCAGATCGCGCCCGCGGTCGGGTACGTCGCCGAGGGTGACCGGCGGACCTACTTCGCCGGCGACACCGACCTGTACCCGGACCTCGCCGACCACGTCGGCCCTGTCGATCTCGCGCTGCTACCCGTCGGGGGCTGGGGTCCGACCCTCGGCAAGGGTCACCTCGACCCGACTCGCGCCGCGGTCGTCGCACGCCTGGTGGAGGCGGGCCTGGCGGTGCCGATCCACTACGGAACACTGTGGCCGATCGGCCTCGACGCCGTGCGCCCCCGGTTGTTCTTCGGTCCGGGCGCGGAATTCGTCCACCACGCCGAGAGGGCGGGTGTCGTTGCGGTGGAGTTGCACCCGGGTGGCGAACTCGGGGTGTGAATTCGGTTGCTCCGAAACCGTGTCGATCGACGTGTGGGTGCGCTCCGAGGCGCAAAGACGGCCAAAGCGCTCTGGTCGGCTCCTCGATCGGCGGAAACTGGAGGTGGCAATTTCAAGTCGCACCATCGCCGACAAGGTGGTGAGCTGGGCGGTGTCGATGGACGAGGACGGCGTGCGAAGTCTCTCCCGCCATGCGCGCGCACGTGTGCTGGTTCCGGCGATCCTGCGCCCGGTGTGCGCCACGGTAGTGCTGGTGGGCGCATATTTCCTGCTGCCCTTCACCACGGTCGACAACCTTCGCACCGTGTCCCTGGTGGTCGGTGGTCTCGCTGTGGTCTGCGCGGTGTACGTCTGGCAGATCCGCAGGGTGCTGCGTGCCGAATACCCGGTCGTGCAGGCGGTCGAGGCGTTGGCCGTCACTGTGGGGGTCTACCTCGTCGGCTACGCGACGACGTACTTTCTGCTCTCGCTCTCGGGCCAGGACAACTTCAGCGAAGTGCTGACCCGCCTCGATTCCCTCTACTTCACCCTGACGGTATTCACCACAGTCGGATTCGGTGACATCGTGGCCACCACGGAGACCGCGCGGGCGGTGGTGTCGGCACAACTCATCGGCAACCTGATCCTGATCTCGTTGGGCATCCGGGTGCTGACCGCGTCGGTTCGCTGGCGGCGAAAGCCCGGGATCGCCCGTGACCCGGCAGGGCCCTGACGACCGGTACTCGACGGGTTCGCGACCTAGAGCCGCTCCTCATAGCCC
This sequence comes from Rhodococcus sp. P3_B8, assembly GCF_056402775.1. Classification (NCBI taxonomy): domain Bacteria; kingdom Bacillati; phylum Actinomycetota; class Actinomycetes; order Mycobacteriales; family Nocardiaceae; genus Rhodococcus; species Rhodococcus sp. P3_B8. The sequence goes on along the minus strand of NZ_JBFUGT010000045.1, from coordinate 1,162 downwards.
GGCTTCCATGTCGCGACAGCCCAGATCACGAACACGTCCAGCACGATCATGACGACCGACCACCACGGGTAGTGGGGCAGCCACAGAAAATTGGCGAGGAGCGAGAGAGCACAGATCACCATGGCGCCGACGCGGGCCCACGTCGCCCCGGTGAACAACATGACACCGACGGCCGCAACGATCACACCGAGCACCAGGTGAATCCAGCCCCACGCGGTCGTGTCGAACTGGTAGATGTACTCGGCGCCCGCCACGACGAGGTCGTCCTTCATGAGCGCCGAGATGCCCGACAGCACATGGAGAATTCCGATAGTGAGCAAAACTATCGCTGCCACCATGGACGTCGCGGCAGCGACCCCCTGCTTGACCAACGACTCGTCGGACATCGCGATCCCCTTTCCGGACAAACCTTGGCCTGCAGATATTTTCCGTCGCCGCGTCGAGCGAGGTCAATACGCACCCGTCCGGGCATCTTCCTGACAAGGGGTGATCCGACGGAGGATACTTACTTTCGCCAGTTCATTTCGTACGGTGACGAAAGAGGAACGGTCATGTCCGATGAATCGCTGGTCAAGCAAGGTGTGGCAAAGGGAACGTCGATGGGCGGGGCGGTTCTTCTCGTCACCGTCGGCGTGCTCGAGTTCCTCCAGGGGATCTCCGCGGTAGCCAAGGACGACGTGATCGTCGTCGGCATCGAGTACACCTACCAATTCGACGTCACTACCTGGGGCTGGATCCATCTCGTGCTCGGCGTGATCGTCGCGGCCGTCGGTGCGGCACTGTTCACGGGGGCTACCTGGGCGCGTGTCGGCGCGATGGTGCTGTGCGCCCTGTCGATCTTCGTCAACTTCCTGTGGTTGCCCTACTACCCCGGGTGGGCGATCACGATCATCGCGCTGAACGCCGTCGTGATCTGGGCGGTCGCCACCTGGAACCCCGAAGTGATCTGATCCGCAATGGAAGACGGCACGAGCACCGGCTCACTGGACAAGGACGAACGCGCCGAACTCCTCCGGTTGCGCGACGAGGTGGCGACGCTGCGCGGACAGGCCGCGGGCGCCGCCGCAGGTGTTCCGGCAGAACCGGTCGCCCACCCACCCCGGAACGGATTGCGTTGGACGGCCGTCACGATTCTGCTGGTCCTGGTCCTGGTCGCCGTTCT